>JBLHUR010000033.1:0-42671 GCA_047629805.1 Akkermansiaceae bacterium
GCTCGCTTTGACTTTCTTCGCAATCTCTTGGAACGACTTTTGAATGTGCTCGGCAAGGGAAGCCGCGTATTCTTCAGAAGATTTGCCGGCGTCGAGTGAGGCCGGGAGAAGAGCGAGGAAGCGGTTGGGAAGAGAGGGCGTGAGAAGCTTGGGGAGGTTGTTGCCGGTGTAGTCGAGACCTTTCCAGATTGATGCATCGGAAAAGGTGTGTTGTTCAAAGATTTCTTTGAGTTGGAGATCGATGAGGGGTTGGTCCAACAGATTGGGAAAGAAGACATGATCCGGTCCGAGGTCGCGGCTGATCTTTCCGAGGGCGGTCGAAACGAGATAGGACAGGAGGTAGGAACCTGACCAGAGGTCGCGGGTGGATCGAGCAGCGGAAATGAAGTCCTGCACGGGCCCAATTGAAAAGAGAAGCATGCGGGGATTCTTTTCCCGGTCATAGAAAGCTTCCTTACTTTTTCCATCTGCTGCGGTGCGAGTCGGAATTTCACATGCCTGAAAAGCCGAAGTCACTGAGAGATGATGCCAGATGGTATGATCTGGAATACGAGTGTCGGCCGGGAGGAACTGGAAACGAGTGTCGGCGGATGAAGCCCAGTTGCGCCAAAAACGCCACACGCTTTTGACACTTTGCGCAAAGGCTTCGTCAGATGATTTGAATGTGGGAGTTGGCTGAGTCGCCTGACCGAGGGGATGGGGAAGAATGGGGAGTTGATCAAAAGGCTGCCGCATCTTGGACCAATGAGGAAAGGGAAGACGATCAGCGGCAGAAGCGGCCCAGTCAGCGGAGCGGTCGAATTTTTCGGCATCGGTAAATTGGTCCAGTGCCTTGAGCCATCCCGCCCGAAATTCGTGGGTCGCGATATCCGTAGCTTTGTCCGGACTATCGTGAAAGTAGGCGTGGAGTTTCTTGCGCCAGTGGGACTTAGAATCGTCGTTCATGCCCTAGCAAGCTGGGTTAAAAAGTGACATGTGTAAACAGAATTAGATGGATAAGATTACTCTAGAGTGCTACTTTTATCTATATGAAAGGAATTACGTTGGAGCGCCTGGAAGTTCTTAAAAAATTGGGGGAGTCGGCAGGAGTTCTGCAGGCCGCGGGAGGTTCAAAGTCGAGGCAAGGACTCTTCAGTCGACAACTACGAGAACTGGAGGGCGCATGCGGGATGACACTGGTCGATCGAAGGAATCGCCGAATTCAACTGAATCAAAAAGGCGAGGCAGTGGTGCAGCGCTACGAGCAATTGCTAGAGGAATTAGGACTCATTGACAGCAGGGAAGAAAGCGAACCTGTCATCAGAATTGGCGGTGGAGAAGTAGCTCTGGTCGAAGGCGTGATTCCCCTGCTGGAAAATCATTTCGAAGACATTGAGACGACTCTTCAGTTTCGGAACTTAAGAAGTTCTGATTCGATACGGCTGTTTCGGCGGGGGGAGTTGGACTTGGTTCTGAGCTCGGTGGCTCCGAAGCCGCTACGCGAAGGGGAGGAATGTCGAATGCTTTTTGAGGAGGGGTATGTCATTGTCACCCCTTCAGAGGCAGATCAGTCGGAGGGGCTTTTTCTAAAGACTCTCGTTAAGCAAAAACTGGTCCTTTTGGAAGGGAAGACCCCAATCCGGATTTTCCTCGAAAACGAGGCTCTAAAGTTGCGCCAAAAACTTAGATTAGGAGCCCTGTGTTCCACTTACGGGCAGATTCTCAACTTGGTTGAAAAGGGGCACTTTGTGGGAGTGATCCCGGCGGTCTGTAGTCAGGTTGCCCTAGAGAAAGGTTTGCGAGTGAAGCGTTTGCTTTCTGATAAGCCGCCATCCTACCAGTTCTGGCTGCTCTATCGAATGGCTGATCCAACGAGAGAGGGGGGCTTGGCGATAGTTTTGAAGGCACTCGGTGCAAAGAGACCCTGATTTTCTTATATCTCGTTCTCTTCGCCACCTCGCAGATTGCTCACGGCGAGAAGTTCGAAAAGGAAATCACCACGCCCACCCAACCCGGAAAGTATCCCTTCCTCTGCACCTTCCCGGGCCACTGGCGGGTGCTGAAAGGAATGATGATGTGAGAGGGAGATGGGAATCGATCACTCGCTTAGACTGACACCGCGGGGGGAAAAAGAGGCGGGGGCTCGATCTTGGAAAATCGTTGAAGTAGGACCCGGCTACGCCCTAAAACATCTCTGAAACCAGAAAGAAATTGGATCTTTCAAGCAATTTCATCACCGCGCCCTGCGATCTCGCCGCCGCGCTACTTCAGCCCCTCTTTCAGCAAGAAATACTGGTTCGCGGCAAGGTTGTGATAAACCTGTTTTTTTCCTGACGGCCAGCGGACCTCGAGGCGGTCGATCACCATGGCGCTCCCGAGTCCGAAAATAACTTCCGCCGGCCCCTGCCCCATGAAACCATTTTGCGCGAAGAGGTCGCGGACCAGTTTCCGTTCTCCCACCGTGGCTGTGAGTCGCGCCCCAATCCCCGCTCGATTACTCTCGGAACCCGCAAGGCGGATGCGGGCGTAGTTCGCCTTCGGGAAACGGTTGAGGAACAGCCGCAACGAGCCACCTCCGACCGAACCGACAAGCAGGTCGGTGGCTCCGTCGCGGTCGAAATCTGCCGCCACAACGCTGCGGGAATCCGAATCAATATCCGCCCCCGAGGCGAAGGAGACATCGATGAAGGAATTGCCGTCGAGGTTAAGAAAAGTCCGATTGCGCTCGAAGGAACTCAGATTTTCCCGTGCGTTTGGCATCTCGAAAGGATTCTTGACCCAAAACTCGCCCGCTTCCTCATCGATCTCACCGATCGCATCAAGCTGGCTAAGTCGATCATGAGGCTGTGACACGACAGCCCTCCATAAGCAAGTTCATCCGTCTGGTTTGCCACGATCGAAACTGAGGAAGCCAGTGGTCGCGTGGAGGTCGAGCAGGCCATCGTTATCGAGATCTGCCATCGCGGGTGCGTAAGCCCATCCGATGTCGTTAATGCCCCAAGGCTCGCTCGATTCGGCATAGAGGCCGCCGCCCGGACCACGTTTGTAGAGTCGATTGCCCGCGCAAGCACCCTTGATCTGCTTGTAAACTCCCGGCCCGTAGTCGTCCTCGGAGACCTGCCCGATGATGCGCCGCCCCATTTTGGAATACATATTGGCGACATAGATCTCAGGCGAACCATCGTTATCCAAGTCTCCACTCGCAACGCCCATACTGGTCGCAAAGTCGGCAACACCGCTCGCCTGAGAGATCTCCTCAAAGCTCCCGTCACCCTTGTTGCGTAGCAGGTTGTTGCTGCCAAAGTCGTTGGCCACGTAGACATCGGGCAAGGCGTCGCCGTCTGCGTAGAGCCAGGTCGCAGCGAAGGAATTGCGCATCCCCGCGCTCGCCTTACTCTCTGCGGTGACATTCTTGAACCGCCCACCGCCAAGGTTCTTCCACAGCACATTCGGCGCGCCAGAAATATCATCGCCGACCCAAGGCAGCGGCTCATCCCCGGCGCCAGCACCCTGGTAAAGCACGTAGAGATCGCACAGCCCGTCGCCATCGTAGTCCGCAATGCTACAGCCCATCGGTGCTCGCGGGAACTCGAGACCCGATTCGGCAGTGATCTCGACGAACTTTTTCCCTCCGACGTTCCGATAGACCCGGTCGCCGAGGATCAAGTCAGGGAAGCCGTCGTTGTCGAAGTCCAACCAACAAGCGAGCGCTCGCTGCGCCGCGGTTGCCATCATCGGAAGCCCAAAGGCTTGGTTCGCGACGGCGTAGCGCTTGCCCCCGAGTGACTTGAGCAGCGCCGTCGGGCCGCGCACCGAGGAGATCGCGATGTCGAGGTATCCGTCTCGATCGAAATCCTCAACCGCGAACTGAAAGCTGTAGCGTTGGGCCGTCTCCTCTTTCGGTAATTTCCAATTATCAGCGAGAGGCAGGCGATGCAGTTGGCTGGCTTCGGTCACTTCCTCCATCAGCTTATGCGGGGCGCTGCGCTTGCGTTCCGATTGGATTTTCCAAGAGGAAAGCACTGCGCCCGCGTGAAAATCCTCAGCCGATTTAATCTGGAAGCCGACGACATGCTCCGAATCGAGCGCCACCAGCGCACCCCCGTCACTTTTCCCAACGGCCGTCAACAAAAGCCGAGCCTCCCAAAGTCCCTCACCTGCAGCCGCAATCCGCAGAACGCGCAAGCGCAGGGACTCGATCTTCTCCAGCGATCGTAGCTGGCCCATCAGCGCCGCAACCACCTCACCTGCCTTCGCCGGCCGCCCACCCGCCGTGCGCCGAACTTCCGCAACCTTGCCCTTGCTGCGCTTCTCCAGGGAAGCCTCATCCGCGATCACCGCGCCCGCAAATTCCTTGTGAAATGCCCCCGCCAAAATCCCCGCATCCCGCTTTCGTAAGCCCTCCAAAAACCACTTCCCAAATCGCTTCTCGATTTTGAAGGTGAGATGCTCGGCATCCCAGATCTCCTTTTGGCGCGCCGGATCGAGCACCTCCTTCGTAGCTTTATCCGAATTCTGCGCAGGCGCCGCGACCGTGCATACCAAGGTCGGGATGAGAGAGAGGATGAGCTTTGGCACTTTCATATTATCGCTAAATCAAAGTCAACGATGCCTGATCCACCCTGCCAAAACCAGCTCGAACTCACATCGCTAACCACCAGTGGATGGGCGACCACCGATTTTACGCGAGCGCTCGCAATGATCCGTGAGAACCCGGCCGACCTCAGAGCGATGAGTAACGCGGTGAATCGTGGTCGCAACACGTGACCCGATTACCCCGGAAAAGTTGTGGGGTGCACTTGCCAACGAAGATGACCTCGTCGTGCGCGCGATGCTCAGCGACGGTCTCGTGACGAGTGCCTTTATCTCTTGGGGCTCTGCTCGTAGCCGCTACCGAAACTGACGATTCAGATCAAGGAGAATAGCTTTTGAACATCGGTCCAATTTCGTTCTTCGCCTTATGGGAAAAAGAACTCGATAGGAAAAATACGAATAGCCCGATTCCGGTCATTGATTTATTGGGGAATCTCATGTGCTACCGATTCCTATTATTTCTTCTTTGGCTGAGCCTTATTGAGGTTGAAGTCGGGATGCACTTTCTGAATCTCCTTGAGAATATTAGGGCGGAATTTGAGGGTATTGAGAAGTCTTGGATTCGCCCCATTTTCGAAGCCGGCGTATTTGGCATTGGAAGGCATGACCTGGCTGTCCCAGCCAGCGAGGTCGGAAGGCTTGACGCCGACGCGGTAGAAGGAACCGGTGGTGTAAGGAGCGGGCTGGAATTTACCGACGATGCTGGCATCGAGGTCGGCTTCGATTTTGTCTTCGAGTCCGATGGCCCAGAAGGAGGCGTTGATGAGGAAGCGGCGGGCGTTTTCATCGAGGACATCTTCGGAAGCGCCGAAGGAGGTGTAGACGACACGGGCGGTCTTTTTAGCACCGGAGGGAGCGATGTAGGCATCGCGGGTCCAGCCGGCGTTGACGAGAGGTCTGTCTTTGTTGACGTCCTTGCTGGGTCCGAAGGTGTTGAGGACTTGGACTTCGAGGAGCGGAGTGGCGTCGGCGGGTGGCTGGGACTTGTAGGCTCCGGAGTAGGTGTGCATGGGCTGGACGCCGGTGAGGATGGCGTGCTTGCCAATACCAGAGATCCTGCTGCCCATCTTATGGTTGCTTCCGTAGTGGCTCTGGCCGCGTCCCTTGTTCCAGGTATTGCCGTAGATTTGCTCGCCGAGACCGCCACGGTAGTCGTCGCCACCGTAGTTGAAGTTTAGCTTGGCCCACTTGCCTTTTTGACCGTTGAAGCAGTGAGTCGAGGTGCGGAGACCGATGGTGGGGCCGCCGCGTTCGAAGTAAGCGACGAGGGCATCGGCTTGCTCATCGGGGAGAGTCATGAAACGGGTGTAGAAGAAGAGGAGGTCGGCCTCCTTGAGGACTTCCATGTCCGGGATGGGTGTGCCGCCGCCTTTGATGTGGCCATTTTCATCGATGCCGAAGAGGACGGTGCATTTGAAGCCGTGGTGCTTGGCGAGGATCTTGGCAATGAGGGGACAGGTTTCTTCGGAGCGGTATTCGTGGTCGTTCGCGATGAAGACAATGTGCTTACCCTTGCCGGGGCCCTCGGTGCCTTCGAAGGTGAGAGGAGCGGAAATGGTGAACATTGAAGTAGCAAGGAGGAGAATCGTTTTCAGGAACATCAGGAAATTATTTGGTGAGAGTGAGCTTACGGAATTTTACGGTTTCGCGGGCGATCATAAGAGAGAGAGCTTTCATGGCAAACTGCTAGGCCAGTTTGTAGTGCGCGGCCCATTCTTTTCTGGGAGCGGGGCCGGAGAGGAGGGCATTGGCCTGGTCGTTGCCGGTGAATTTTCTGGTCTTGGGATCGAACTGGAGGTCGGTGTTGAGAAACTCGGCAATCATGCCCAGATTGAGGACCTGGGTGAGCGCTCCACCGACCCTGAAGGGTGATTCGGTTTTGCCATTTTCCAAACAAGCTTGGACGAAACTCTCCATGTGATCGAATTTCGGGCCTTTGGTATCGAGGGCGGCTTTGAGATCGTTTCGCTTTTTAGGAGTGATCAACTTTGAGGGGCTGGAATGGGAATTACGATGGACGAGGTAGTCTTCCTCCTTACGATGAAGAAGGGTTCCGGCACCACCTAGTTTGGGAGCCTCTTTACCGCCGAGGTATTTTTCGTCAATTTTGGAGGCGTAGTCGCCGCCGGCTTTCCAGACCAAATGAACGGGAGGTTTTTTCTCGCCCCGACCGGGGAAATCGAACTCAATATGAGAGCTGAGGGGAAAGCTGACTTGATTGTAATCGGCGAGAGCTTTGGGAGAGATTTTGGTGGGGAAACCGAGTTCGAGATAATGATGGATAAAGTCGATGATATGGCAGCCCCAGTCGCCGAACATTCCTCCACCGTAGAGATGGAAGCCGCGCCAATCGAAGGGGTGAAAAAGGCTGTTAAAGTCTTTCATTTCCTGCGGGCCACACCAGTGGTCCCAAGACTTGAGGGACTCCGGAATGGCTTGGGTCTTGGGATACCCCTTGATGCGTTTATTGGCATCCATGAACCAGAGGCCGGCGCTTTTCCAGGCTTCGATTTTAACGATATCATCGACCACTCCGCCGGCGAGCAGGCGCTTGAATTGTTCCGAACCGCCAGAGGTGTGGCCTTGGTTCCCCATCTGGGTGACGACGCCGAATTTCTTCTCCCCACGGATCAGGATTTCGGCTTCTTCGAAGGTGTGGGTCAGGGGCTTTTCGACGTAGACGTGTTTGCCGAGGGACATGGCCTGGATGGCGGCGGTGAAGTGGGTGTGGTCGGGCGTGGCGATGGAAACGGCGTCGATGTCATCGCCCATCTTATCGAACATCTCGCGGAAATCGTGGAAGCGTTTGGCATCAGGATGAGCCTTGAGCATTTTGGAAGCGCGGTTGTGATCGACATCACAAAGAGCGACCGGAGTGGCATGGCCTTTGTTGCAGAGCCCAGAAATCACGGAAGCTCCCCTCCCCCCTACCCCAATGCAACCGAGATTGAGGCGTTGGCTGGGAGGACGCTGCGGGTTATTTTGGGCCCGGGCGCTGGTGAGATAGGCGGGGATGAAGGTGAAACCAAAGGCCGAAGAAGTGGCCTTTGTGAGAAACTTACGGCGAGTGGAAGTCGGCTGATTTTTCATGATCGGGATCAGCATGAAGAAACATGAGCGAAGGAGGAATCGTGAAGTTCACGAATTTTCCGAAATAGGCTCTCATCCCTACGGAGCGGTGTATTGGTTAGTGGCGGTGAAGAGGCGGTTTCCACCGGCACCGGGGAAGCTGACGATGATGTCGTAGGATTGGCCGCTGGTGAGACCGGAAGTTGAGACATCGAAGTTTGCGACTACGGAAAATCGATCGGGGTTACCATCTTCATCGACACGGGCGGCGGAGGTGGTGGTGCCGCCGACGGTGATATCGCCGGTGTCATAAGTGGCGACGACTCCTCCAATGGTGATGCCATTTGGGCGGACGATGTTGCCGTTTTGGGTATTGATGAGGGGCGGCGCGTTGTTGGGGAGGTCGATGTTGACGGTAGCAGCGGGGACAGTGGTGTCCGGTTCGAGCGATTGGTCTTTTGCGACGAGAGCGTTGTAAGCGGCTTCGTGTGGGTCACCGGGATTTGGGGGCGTGGTGAGGGTTGAGGCTTCGACGCCGTTGGCTCCGAGGAGATACATTTGGTAAGTCGGAGTGTCGTTGGGATCAGTGACGTCTTGGATGGAGATGAGCTTGTAGTTCGGCCAAGTGTCGATGATGAGGGCGCGCCCATCGTCGACGGGATCGAGCCCAAATTTTTCGGCGATGATGCAGCGATCGGCGGTGTCGGTGCCGTTAAAAATGGGAGCGAGAGAGGTGGAGCTAAGATCGAGATTGGCAGGAATTTCTACGCCGGTAAGATCGAGAACGGTGGAGAAAAGGTCCGCGACGTGGACGAGTCTATCGGTGGTTCCGGTCTGGGTGATGTCGGGTCCAATGGCGAAGAAGGGAACGTGAATGCCACCTTCGCGGAGGGAGCCTTTGGCTTCGGCGAGACCGCCTGCGGGAGCTTGGTCGACTTGGCCGGGGGTGCCGTTATCCCCGATGATGATGATGTTGGTATTGCTCAGATCGACGGAGGTGAGGAGACGGGCGATTTCGGTGTCGAGAGCTTCGAGCATGCGGATGTAGAGGTCTTTATTCGCGGTGGCGATGGTGGAGTATCCGCCCGCAGGAGCGAGGTTGGCGGGTGGGTCTTGGAAGGGAGTGTGGGGTGCGTTGAAGCCCATCCAGACGACCCAGGGATCGCTGCCCTGGGCAGTGATAAAGGTAGCGGCTTCGTCGACTTGGACGCTAGTGGCGTAGGTTGAAGAGTAGGTGCTGGGGACGAGGTTTGTGATGGCTGTACCGCTGTCGGTGAGAATACTGTTTTCGATTTTGACGCGGGTCCAAGCGTCGTAGTCAGGGACGCCGCCGGTGAGGGTTCCGGTAAAATTGGGCCAACCGCCGGTGTCGAGGGCGCCGGTGTCTCCGGAGCCGAGATGCCATTTTCCGAAGGAGGCGAGTCCATAGGCGGGGGCATTGGCGGAGATGAGTTCGGGGAAGGTTTGTTCGGATGCGGGGAGGGTGGAATTGGCTTGGGGATTACCGACGGTGTGTTGGTAAGGTTGGCGACCGGTGAGGAGGGTGGCGCGGGTGGGTGAGCAGATGGGTTGGGCGTAGCCGCGGGTGAAGAGGAGGCCGTTGTCGGCGAGGTTTTTCAGGGTAGCCATGTTGGCGAGTTGGATGCCTGCGCCTGGGGTGTTGTAGAGTTCGGAGGCGTCGATGCCCCAGTCATCGAGGATGAGGAGGAGGACGTTGTTGGGGCCGGAGACGGAGTACCTTTCGACTGAGTTGATGGAGCCATTGACGAGAGCAGGGTAGCTGCCGATGGCGAGGGAGGAGTCATCGAAGCAAACTTCGGTGAGGCCGGTCTCGGGGTCAAAGGCGATGATAGTGGCGGGAATGCCGCCGATTGTAACGGAGGTGATGGATGCGGGAGAGGTGGCGAGACTGAAGAGAAAGGTGACGCTGGGGGTGAAGGTGAAATTCTCGATGCCGTTTTGATCGAAGGGGGCGAGGTTGTTGAGTTTGGTCCGGAAGAATTTTTTGGGATCAGCTGCGCTGTTACTCGAGAAGGAGAGTTTTTCTTGAGTGGGTTCGGCGTTGTTGGCCTCGCGGTTCCAGGAACCAACTTGGAGAGTGGTCGTGGAATCGATCGTGTATTGGCCGCCCTCGATGGCGGACCAGACTAAGGTGACATCGTCTGTATTGGATTCGGAGATGGAGTCGATACGTGCCGATTTTTTTGGTCCGCCTTCGAAGTGGATGGTGGCATCTGCGGGGACGGTGGCGGGCGAGGCACCGGAGGGTGTACCGTAGTAGTAGCGAGATATATTATACGGATACACCGGAGTTCCGTCTGCTTCAATATTCGTGAAGTAGGCCCAGGTTCCGGCTGGAAATTCCGGGGTGACGCAAAAGCGGACGTTATACTCGTTGAGGTCAAAATCAGTTCCGAGATTGAGACCGAGGTCTCCCTTGTAGGCATAGTCCTCGAGGTAGTGGCCGAGGGGGATGGCGGTAGAAATATTTGGGCCGTGGAAGGATGTTGTAATCGTGGCGGAGGTGCCATCGTTTCTCACGACCCATTGCGGGTGGGTGATACGGCCAGTTGCAGCGAGGTCGATGGAGCCGTTGGAGCCGTCGCGTTTTTGATAGCCGGTGATCATTTGGCGGACTGCGGAAGTGGCGTCGCTTGGATCTGAGTATCCGTAGGGGCCGTAGAGCGGGAGGCCATCGCGGAACCAGCCGATGATGGGAGAGTGGCTGCCGTTAAAAATTTCGGTGTAGATATTGGTGACGGGGTCGTAATCGACGGAGTCACCGAGGAAGTGGCGGATGGCGGGAGAGTTGGCATGGTAGTGCTGATTAGAGCCAGCTTGGTGGGCGAAGGCGTTGTCGAAGGTGTCGCTTTCGTTGACGTAGGCATCGCGGTTCCAGACGTCGTCACCATTGACGGCGGCCCCGGCACCTGGGCCATCATCGACTCCTTGTGAGGTGTCGTAGGAAAAGGCGTCGCGGGAGTCAAAGAGGGCGATGCCATCGACCATGTATCCGATGACGCCGAGTCCGGTGCCGGTTTTGCTGGCCGGGATAACCGGGGCTCGGGGAAAACGGTAAATGTCGGCTTGGTTGGCGGGGTAGTTGGGGAAGAGGTTGCCGTTTCCACCGTACCAGGGCCCCATGATGTGGAGGCCGAGGTTGGAAGTGCGGATGTAAACGTCGGTAGTGGTGTGGGAAATTTCGGTGATGCCGGCGTAGACAGGGGCGTCTTGGGTCCCCTGCCCCCTGCTCCAGGTGGTGACGGAAGCCTCGGCGGCCATCGCGTCGTTGTCTTCGTAAATGCGGGCGTAGCGACCGGAGAGATCAGTGAACCATGAGGAGATGAGCGGCGTGGCTTGGAGAGCAGAGCTAAAGAGGAAGAAGAAAAGAAGAAGTTTCATGGTGTGCGGGGTGGGGTGGCCTGAAGGTACGTCAATGTGATGGAAGGAGAAACCCTCCAACGAAAGGATAGTTGCAAATTTATGAACCTTAAGTGGGATGTTTGATGATTCGAGAAAAGCAACCGATAAGAATTATCGGTAGACTTTCGCGACCCGGGGAGCGTTAAATGAACGAAGTTTTGCTTGGGCTCGAGGCTCCCTCTTCCTCTTCCTCTTTTATTTTTCCCGGTCCCCTTTCTGGGAGCGGATCGTCCGAATGTGGTCCGGATCTTTTGCGATGATCTCGATGGATACGTCGAAACGCTTGGGAGGCATCTCCAAACCAAGACGCCGAGCATGAAATCTCAGAGTTTTGCCGGGTCAAGGACCACGTGCTTAATGCCCTCCCGATCATAGGTGTAGGTGATATGGACTTTCCCGTCCTTTGATTGAATCACCGCGGGATAGGAATATTCAACTGACCGGCTGGAATTGGCTGACTTCGGAGTTCGCTCAAGAGTGACCACTGGTTTCCAATCCTTGCCGTCATCAGAAATGGCCACGTTGAGCATGCGCCGGCCCGGGATCAGTGTTTTTCGGGTGGTGTGGTTGTAAACGATGAGATGCCTGCCATCCGCCAAGGTAAGAGCATCGGTTCCGGCACTGGGGTTTGGAAGCCCGGAGGCTGTCATTTCCCGCCAAGTTTTACCCGCGTCCGTTGACCAACTTTGTGTCACAACTCCCTGCCGGCTCCGACAGAGGATTTGGAGATCACCATTTTTATGAGTGAGGATACTTGGCTGGATAGCATCGAATTCAACGCCGTCGTTGATCGGCCCAATCACTTCCCATGTCTTACCTTGATCGCGGGTGACTTCAAAATGAACGCGCCATTGATCATCCCCCTCTTTGACATCCATCTCAGTGCTTGAGGGGCAGAGGATCGCTCCGTCGGAGAGTTGAAGGGGTTTGTTTTTCACCGGCCCCAGCAAATGACCGACGGATTCATGATGACCAAGCTTGGTCGGCCAAGTCCAGGTCTTACCACCATCATGAGAGGTAGTGAGCATCCCCCACCAAGTACTGGGGCTGGGTCCCACTTTGTAAAAGAGTAACAATGGGCCCTCCTTGGGCTGGAAAAGGACAGGATTCCAACATGGGTAGCGTTTGTTCTGCGACTGGACCCCGTTGACGACTTCGGTGGGAGCGGTCCACGAACCATCGACCTGACGTGACACCCAAACCCCGACATCCTCATGCCTTTCATGGGTCCCGGCAAACCATGCCGCGACGAGTCCCGATGGCGTTTCGACAATCGTCGAGGCATGGCATTCTTTAGTGGGTTTTTTCGCGATTCCAAAAATCTGCCGAGCTTCGATCAAGGACCCTTCTCCGACATTCGCAACGGGTGGAATTTTAAAATCCGCGAAGGCCGGGCCGACCATCAAAGATACAAGTGTCAGCAAGGTCGCTCTCATTATTCGTTTCATCTGCCTCTTACTAAAACTCTTTGAAACCGATGAGGCGAGAGTCATTCCGGAAATTCTATCTCCGCCGCGGGGCAGAAAACTAGTTCTTCAAGGAAGGGAGCATCCCTTAGCTAGGACAACACTCAACTTACCTTTACCGGATAGATAGAGCATTCTACGAAGGTGGCCTCAAGGTTCCCTTTCTACTTCGTTGGCCTAAAAAAATCAAAGCAAGATCGGTCCCCGACCACCTTGGCTACTTCCCCGACATCATGCCCACTCTCTCTGAGATTTCCGGCGCCCAATGCCCTGAAACAGATGGCCTCTCCCTCATTCCTACCCTCACAGGCCAGGGAACTCAAAAAAACCACCGCAGTCTTTATTGGGAATACGTCGGACAAACAGCCGTCCGCATGGAAAACTGGAAAAACTGGAAAACCTCTAAAGCCAAAAAGGGTGACGGGAAGCTCTTCGACCTCTCCAAAGAGATTGAGGAAAAAAACGACCTCTCCGCCCAGGATCCCGCGATCCTCAAGACCCACCCATCGCCAACCTAACGCTAATCCTTCTGCTGGAAACCCGTCCCGCATCATCCATCGCTTGCAATTCGTAATCACCCACTCTCGGTTTCCAAGTAAGTGGCTCCGCCGGAGCGCTGGCCCCAAGGTATTGACGATCGGCAAACCAGTGAATCTCCTTCGTTCCGGGAGCGGCATTTGCTTCGAGGAGGAGTCGGTTTTGTTGAGGTCGCCCGACACCGCGCAGACCGCGACTTGCACCACCTCCTGCGGTCGGGTTTCGTCCGCAGAGTGGTCTGGAAGATCGAGTTGACTCACCGTCTGCCAAAGCAATGGAGCAGCAGTTTCGCTCGCGAAAAGACCGGGCATGCTGCGTCCGCTAAAGTGGCCCACCCAAACACAAAGGACCCAATCCCCCATCACGCCGCAAGCCCAGGCATCGCGAAAGCCATTAGACGTACCCGTTTTGCAGGCCAAGCCGATCGGAGCCCCGGGGTCGTCACAACGCAGGGCATTCAAAGTGAGCCAGCAGGCCTCGGGAGAAAGCCGACCTTGCCGGGGACGCGCGAGTGCGGCGTAAAGTTTCGCGAGATCCTCGAGCCGCATTTCGGTGGCACCAATCGCAAGTGCAAGTCCATGACTCCGTGACGGCAGTTCAACATCAGAAACGCGCAGAAACCCCTCCAAGCCACCTTGAGGCAATCGATTCGCAAGGTCCACGGCGGGCACATTACGACTCAGCCTGAGCGCCTTACTTGCCGCGATGGGGCCGAGGAATTGACGATCACTATTCTCGGGGTTGTAACCGGAAAACCGCTTGGGAGCATCATCGAGCAAGGTCTGCGGCTGAATGAGACCGGCGTCCAAGGCAAGAGCGTAAATGAAGGGCTTCAGAGTCGATCCGGGTGAGCGCCGCGCGCGGGTGCCATCGACCTGAAGCGGCCGCAATTTCGTCTTTGGAATAGTGCCGCTCCAACTGAAAAGCCCGAAACATTTGCTCCCCCTTCCCTCAAAAGGAACGAGTCTGTAGTCCCCAGCGCAGCCGGCTCAACTGCATCGTAAGGGTGGCGCCGCCGCCCAGCTTCTGCCCCGAGACAACGCCCCAAGTGGCCCGAAGAATCGCACGCAGATCTACCCCCGGATGATCGTGAAATCGTCGATCCTCCATTTCCAATGTGGCTTCCATCAGCTCCGGAGCAAGCTGATCCATGGTGGCAGGCAGCCGCAGCATCCCATCGCCGGTCGTCGTCAGGAAAATGACCTCGCCGTCGCGATCGAGCACCGTGCGCGAGTATTCCAAATCCGTCGGCAGCAGGTCGGGCTTCGGCAGCAGCCAATAGACAAGCGCCAGCGCCGCCAAGACAAGAACAAGCCCCTTCAGACCGCGAAGACAGAAGATCTTTAACTTGGTTTTCATCGTGGGCACAGACATCAGCGGACTTACTCGCGCGCGAGGATGATGACCTGACCAACGACTCCGTTGGCCCGAACATTCGCTTCATACATGTCCTCGGCATACGGTGGCGGAACGACAAATGTTCCGGCGCAAGTCGGGCGCAGGGCGTATTGCAGGGAGAACGATTTCTCAGCCCCTAATCCGAGATAGAGCAGGGCTCGATCCTCTCTGACATCGATGTAGTCCGTCCCCTGCCGAGTGGCGAGGCCGGGACGCAGCGAGTGGGGTTCTCCGGGAGGCGCGAACTCGAAGCCACCGGGTAGCATCTCGGTGATCGCGAGATTCGGCAGGTCGGTTTTCGTCAAATTACGAATCGTCAATTTCGCGAAGAATGTTTCCCCCAGCTTGCTCTGCGTGACGGGTTGACCGTCGGCATCGACCAACTCTCGCAGAATCTCGATATGCATTGCCGTGGCTTCTTTCGGCAGGTTTTTCGCGAAGCCTTTTTCAATCGTCTGATACCAAGCGCCCATTCCCTTGGGAGAATTCTCATCAAAGAAGAAGCGGGTCATCCCCTCCGGCACCTTAATCTTCACCTGACCCAGAGCGGGCGCGGCCAAGACCTTCACCGTCTCCCCTTGCACCAAGGCAATGCCCGCTTTCACGCCACTCTTCTCCACCAAGTCGGCATAGGCCTTAAGAGCCTGCACGCTCCACGCAGCCGAGAGGGTATGAAAGTCGGCCTGCCCGATCATTTCCGTGAGCGGCTTCATTTCCTCGTAGGTCAGCTTCTTCGCGATCTCGGGAAAATGGCGACACAGAACAGTGAAGGCGGTGGCCTCACGCGTCAGCTTGCTCGTGTAGTAATAGGAGCCATCCTCCCACTTCGGAGGCAGAGGCTTTTTCAAGGCGGCGCGGTGGGCCTTGATCAAAGGAGCGGCGGCAGATTCTTTCTTGAGCAATCGCCAAGTGGCCGCCAGCCACGCCGCAGTGGAATCACGATGCCACATTTCATTAGGAACTTTCGCCTCGAGGTAATCCTGAAGCTTGATGGCATAGTTGGTGGTCACTTCTTCATTTCGGGTGAGGAGGTAGATGGCCGAGGCGCGCATCTCGGCTTCCCAGCGAGTGCGCCAGTAGCGGGTCCAGCAATTGTAAGTACGAGGTTTGCTTAAATTGGCGTCGGCCATGAAGCGAAGACGGCGCATCGTCGCTTGATAAAGCCGGGCGGGCACATGAAAGCCGCTGCTTTTGCATTCGGTGAGAAAATGCCCCACATACACCGTGAGGTAGTCGAACCCTTCCTGCGAGTTGGTGGACCAGTATCCGAAGCCCCCGTTGCGCCCCTGACGGCGCGCGAGCTGATTCATGGTAGTGGCGATGGCCTTGACCGCCTCTTCTTTCTCGATCCCGAAATTGGCATCGTCCTTCAGCACCAACCAAGGAAAAGCCCGGCTCGTGATCTGCTCGGTGCAGCCATGAGGATACTCTTTCAAATAGGCCGACAAGCCGTGCGCCAAACCAAGTGGAGTGGTTGAGACGATGGCCTGACGCTCGGCAAACTCTCGAAAGAGAGGATGCTCCACCGCGCCATCATGCGATCCATTGCGGAACCAACCGCTCTGCACTTTCGCGGCCCGCGCCACCCCGGGGCGCACGCTGAAGGAACTGCGCGACTCCTGTCGACTTGTTCCGCTGGCCGCCGTGAATTTAAGTTCGGCATTGCCCAACTGCTCCGTCGCTCGGCAGCGGTAGCGCAGCGTGACCTCCTTGCCGACTGGAATTATTTGATTCTCGGGCGAAGCTTCGAGGATCTCCACCCCTCCTTGGGTCTCGATTTGGACCGTGACCTGATCCGTGATCGCGTCTCCCTCCAGTTGATTCGCAATCGTCACCGAGGCCGTAAATTCATCCCCCGGCACCACGAAGAGCGGGGTGGTGGCAGTTAGGACAAAGTCACCTTTCACAATGGTTTCACCTTCCCCGACTCCAACCGAATCCGGTGCCACCGCTACCGCCATCACTTTCAGGCGACCGGCAAAATATTCCGGCACCTGATACGATACCTCGTTGCGACCAGGTCCCGCTTGCACGAAGCCGCTCCAGTAAACCACGGGAGCATCGCGGCGGCGTTTGAAGGGATTGAGTCCAAGTTGCAGTTCGGGAATACTCGCGCGTGCGCTCCCCTCTCCGCCGCCGCCACCGATCGCCAGCGTCTTTCGTAAGAGACTATACTCGGGCAGCAGAACATCTAACAGTTGATAGGTTTGCACTTCCAAGGCCGCGGTGGGCAGAAGGCGCGCCAAGGGGTCCGGTACTTGGTAGTTGCTCACCAAATATAAGCCTGGCGGGACAGCAAGGTGCTCAGCTCCGTGCGCACGCCGCGTCCCCCATCTGCTTCAAAGCCTTCCAACTCCACCCGCGCCCGCAGCATGGGAGCCGTGTGCGCTTCCAAGTTCAACGGCAGAGTCGCTTGACCCTTCTCGTCGGTCTGGCCATCGGCCAACTCAATTTTTTTGGTATCGGATCGGGTTGGAGCCCACGTGCCAAACTTCCACCCCGGCCATTGCGAAAAGCGCGGGGACGTTGGTGAGAGATGAAGAGTGGCCGCAATGCGTCGTTCGGCGGCGGGTATACCGAAGAGGGTGTCGAGCTACACCGCCACCACCAAGTCATCCGGCGAGCGCCACCCGTCACTCGTGCCCGGCTCGAACGTCGCCTTGATCTTCAAGCGGTCGGGTTGAAACTCCTCCACCCGGACAACGGTCTCACCGAGATAGGTCGTTCCCGTCCGGGATTGTGCATCGACTGGCTTGGGCCGTTCCAAATACACCCTCCACGGACCCGTCGGGGCCGACTCTGCAGTCGGGATGGTTTGTGAAAAGACTCCTCCGGCATCAAGATTCAGCGGGTAGCGGGTAGCGGCCCGCGACATCACGCTTCGCATTGAGCACCACCAGGTTCACGGGCATCCCTGCCAGATCACCCGACCAATCAAGTTGACGGACAATGCCCCCAACATTGATCGGCTCTCCGGGACGATAGATTCCACGTTCCGTAAAGAGGGATGCCACCAATGCCGATTTCTGATTGTATGAGATTCCCCCGACATTAAAGCGCGAGGTCTCCAGGTAGCGATCGCTTTTTGCCCAAGGGATAAAAGCAAGGTCGTCGCCCTTTCTCGCGACCAAAGCCACCGGAACCTTCTCCCGCTGCAAACCACGCAAGGAGGGCAATTCGGCCTTTCCCATTGGGTTGGTCGTCGCGTTCTTCAACACAGTGCCATTCTTAGACAAGACCGAAATCTCCACGCCCTCAACCGGACCCTGCCCACTGAACGATTGCACATAGATCACGCGACTCCCGTCGACCGACTCCTTCATAATGAGCCCCAAATCCGTGACGAGAATGAACCGTTGATCCTCCAGCCGATCTCCCAAGGGATAACTCGTGGCGGAGGCTCGACGGTGACGATTCCCACTCTTGCTGACGCGCACCGGAGTCACCCCGATCCAATCTTGATCAGGCGATCCCGCCGCAGCCACACCATCGGCTGGAATACGGGGACGGACCCCCTCAACCGTGAGATGAAACAAGCCATGCGCCGGAGCCACCCCCGGCTGTGCGGCGCGGAGCAAGGGTGAAAAATCGTAGGAGGAATAATTCACGCCATACTCGCCACTTTTCACAATCGGCTGCACCGACTGTTCGTAGTCCGCGACATTCGAAAACCCGAACCCACGATTAAATTGGGGGGATTCGAAACTGCCGCGCGTCTGGCTCACGAGGTGATTGATCTCGCTCGTCTAAACTCGGGCCACGGTATAGCGGAGATGATCGAGACTGCGCGATTGCACATTGATTTTGCGTTCTCCATTGAGAGCCAAAAGCCCGCCCTCTCCGACCAAGGCGGCCTCCCTCGGAATTGATGGAAGCGTCGTGACCGCCCGGAATTCCTCCGCCGTCACAAATCCTCCCGGCCCGGCGGTGTTTCCGGGCACCTTGATCATGACCTTACCCCCAGCTTGCTGCGGAACTCGAAAGGCCATGGCCAACTCCATAGGCGCAGCACCCGGTGTTCTAATAAGCTCCAGCCGCAGCTTCTTCGAATTTGCCAAGACCTCATCACTGACATTATCACCCGTCCACGGAACGATCCGATGGATCCTTTGGTTCGGCCAACCCTTGAGCTTCGCTCCCGGCTCTAAAAATCTCGATACCCGTGACACTCGTGACGGAAAAATGCCGCTTCGCTTCTTCCTGAGAAACCGGTTGGGAGAAGTCCACCGTCGTAACCAACTGTTGCAAAGTCGGAGTCGCGGGATCGATATAGTAATTACGATCACTAAATTGCGCCGTCAGCAAAGGCGCCTGAATGACACGATTGAAGTTGAAGTTCGACCTCGCGGCGAGCACGCAATCCTTCGCCAGCAAGCCCGGCCCCACCGCAAAGCGATAGCCTCCCGGTGGCAACCAACCTGCCGTAGGAAAAAACTCCAAGCGATCTGCCCCTTGCCACTTCCACTCACCCGCCACCTCCGGAGTCATGAGTATCGCTCCTTCTGGAGCGACCTTTCCAACCCGATCCAAGGGAGCGGCGGGCCCTCCAAATCTGATCCCGACCGCCAGTCCGCTCACCTTCTGCTGCTTCACATTCCAGCCCGGACTGTAGCAGGAAATATTCGCCGTCACCGTGCGCAATGGCGGTTCAGATAAATCCCGCACCTCGGTCTCATCCGTGGGCTCAGGGGGTGGAGGCTCCTGCGCATAACGGCTATCAACAAGGAACAGAGCCAAGACCGCGGCCGCAACCAGACCGCTCCGCGAAAACAAAATTCGACAATCCATCATATAGATAGAACGCACCTTCCGAGAAGGTCCTTCCACCCGATGAGAATTAGTGGGTCAGTTCGTGAAAAATGAGCTCTGCGAGAAAGATTTCTTTGTCCTCGATGAAGGTGTTCAGGAGTGCCGCAAATCGTCTGCCCCTTAAAATATCACTAAAAATAATTTAAGAAAAAAGCCATCCCTCCCGGAGGGTGTCGCACCGTCGTCTTCCGTATCTCGGGTCAATCCCAATCCGGACAACAAGCAAACTACGAGATCATCTTCACCCCCACTGATGGCGGCCCACCCCTCATCTGCGGAGGCACCGTAGTCAACTCCCCTGACCCCGTCAACTGCGCTGCTCCCGAGCATCTCACGGATTCCACCGTCGTCACCGTCCCGGCGAATAGCTCGCGAGTGGTCCTCTTGCCATCGGCCACGGTGCGAGTGGATAAAAGTTCTCAGAATCCGAAAACTTGGTCTGTTAAAACAGAAATCATGCCAGGATATCATGAACGACATGCCCGTGGACGTCGGTGAGGCGGCGATCAATTCCGTTTTGCAGGAAGGTCAGGCGCTTGTGGTCGATCCCCATGAGATGTAGGATCGTGGCATGCAGATCGTAGCAGTAGGTGGTCCCTTCTAAGGTCTGGTAGCCCCACTCGTCGCTCTGTCCGTAGGATGAGCCGGCCTTAATTCCCGCCCCCGCCATCCAGGTCACAAAGGTTCCACCGTTATGGTCCCGTCCGTCTCCTCCTTGCGCAAACGGAGTGCGTCCAAACTCGGTGGTCCAGATGAGAAGGGTGTCTTCAAAGAGGCCGCGTCCCTTCAAGTCTTCGATCAGTGCCGCGATCGGCTGGTCAACGCTGGCGGCGATTGGCGGCAACTCTTTGGAGATGCTTCCATGGTTGTCCCAGTTCTTCACCGCTCCTTGCGGGCCACTCCAGACTTGCACGAAACGGGTTCCTCGCTCGCAGAGGCGGCGTGCCAGCAAGCAGCGCTTTCCAAAGTCCTCGGTCACCTTGTCGTCGAGGCCATAAGACTTTCGGGTGAGCTCCGTTTCCTTGCTCAAGTCAAAGGCTTCAGGTGCGGAGAGCTGCATCTTTGCCGCCAGCTCGTAGGAACGAATCCGCGATTCCAGGCGGGTGTCGTCGGCACGTTCGCTCGCGTGACCCTCGTTCATCTGCCGAAGCAAGGCGAGTCCGTCCCGCTCGGCAGTTGGATTTGCAAAGTCGAAGCGCTCGTTCGCGAAAAGGTTGGGCACCGGATTCGCGCCACCGGCCTTGATGACAGTTCCTTGATGGACCGCCGGGAGGAAGCCCGCGGAAAAGGGACCTCGCTGGTTGTAAGGGAGCCCCTTGGAATCGGGCAGGACGACGAAGGTCGGGAGGTTGTCGGTCAGGTTGCCAAGGGCATAAGAGGTCCATGCTCCAAGGCAGGGGAAGCCCGGCAGCAGGAAGCCGGAATTCATCATGTAGGTCCCCGGTCCGTGAACGTTGGTCTTCGACTTCATTGCCATCAGGAATCCCATTTCATCGACCCACTTTGCTTGGTGCGGAAATACGCTGCTCACCCAGCGACCCGATTCCCCGTGCTGTTTGAATTCGAAGGGGCTCTTCATTAAGGCTCCGGGCATCGCGGTGAAGCCCTCCGGCTTTTCCTTCGGCCCCAACTTCTGTCCGTGCAGTTTTTCGAGTGCCGGTTTGTAGTCGAAGGTGTCCATCGGACTCGCCCCGCCGGTCATGAAGAGCTGGATGACGCGCTTGACCTTGGCCGGATGATGAATGCCACCGTTTAACTCAGGTTTGGGGCTTCCCAAGGCATCACGCGTCAGCATCTGCGCCATCGCGACACCGCCCAGGCCTCCTCCAACATCCCACAAAAATGATCTACGTTTCATTCGATAAAGAGGAATTCATTACTGTTTAAAAGGACCCGGCAAAAGGCGGACAATCCGTGCTTTCGTGCGTAGTTTGAAAATCCCTCATGTTCGCTGGCGGATGGAGGACGGAGCCACACGAGGCGAACGGCGCGCTGCACGTGTGCCTCCAAATCGCCCCCTTCCGACTCGACCCGCTGCGCGAGCCACTCACTTCCATGGAGGACAAAGTCATTGTTGAAGACGGCCAAGGATTGAAGTGCCGACACCGAGAAACCACGCTTGGGTGCCAGCAATCCCAAGTCCGGGAAATCGAGGGCCTCCATGAAGGGATCGGAGATTCCACGCCAAACCACGCGATAGATGCTCCTGCGGGAAGCGCCGGGCGAATTCCAATCATAACTCGAGTAATCCAAGGCGGGGGTCGCTTGCGGTCCTTGCGATTTTTCAAACTGCTCAATCCCCGCTCCACCCATACTCAGGTCGAGCCGCCCCGACAGGCGGAGAATCGAATCACGAAACACCTCGGCATCCATGCGCTGTCGGTTCATACGCCACAAGAGGCGATTGTCCGAGTCCTTCGCGTTGGGAGGCACCTGACTGGCCTGCTGCCAAGTTTCACTGGTCAGGATCAGCTTGTGCAGTTCCTGCAATGAACCTTTCGCTTCATCGCGGAACCAAACGGCCAACCAATCCAACAATTCGGGATGGCTCGGCTGACTTCCCATTCTGCCAAAATCGTTTGGAGTATCGCAGAGACCACGACCGAAGTGGTAGTGCCATACCCGGTTCACAATACTCCTCCAGGCGAGGGGATTGTCCTCGTGGATCAGCCACTCGGCGAGGGCCGCCCGTCTCGCCGATTCGTTCTTCGGATCGGGAAGTTCGAAGCGACCGGGGAGGTGATTGATCGCGGAAATTGCACCCGGTTCTACTTCCCGAACAGGCTTGTCGATATCACCGCGGCGCAGGAGGTGGACCACCTTGGGCTCCTGTGGAGTCGCCAGTTTCTTGGCATGCGACCATGAGGAAGAAACGCCGTAGACGGTGGCCTTGGGTGGCAAGGTGCCGAGTCGTTTTTTTGCGTAAGTTTCCAAAGCGGCCGCAGCTAGCATGACCTTTTCGCCATCGGTTCTCTGGGCCTCTGGCTTCTTGAGCCCCTCGATTACTTCCGAAGGCAAGATCTGCGCAGCCCCGCCTTCGGCATCGGTCGCGGACAGGCGAAAGCGACCGATGAGATGCTTCGGGGGATTCAGTTGTTTCAGCGTGACCGCGAGCCTGCCCCCAGTTGTAAGATCGATGGGTTTGGCGAGCTCGAACACGATGTGGTGCGATTCATTGATCTTCGGAAAGATGGCCCACCCGGTGACTGGATCACCGTCGATCGCCTGTCCCGAGGTCCAGCCCTCCTGATCGAAATCTGCCGAGGCGCGCGCGATTTTTAGCGAGACCGAAGTGTCCGCTCCGGGCGCAAACCATTGCAAGTCCACTTCGGCCAAATGAAGGTTTCCGTTTCCAGCCCTTCCCGGCCCGCCCATCGGCAGTCGCTCGTCCTTCATCACTTCCACTCTGACGGCGGTGAGGCGCTTTAAGTCAACCTGCGCAGTCGCGGTGTAAGTTTCCTGGTCTGCGATTGGGCCGTCGGCAAAAATGGAGTGATCCTTTTGTTTCGACAATTTGCTCCCGCCCGAGGCCATAAACACTTCCGGTGTTAGGACACTCCACTCGACGAGATTCTTCTTCCGATCAGAGATCCACTGACTGACAATCTCGCCATACTGCGCTTGCAAAAGGACACTCAAGTTCCGACTTCCAGCCGCCGCGATCAAGCTCTCCATTTCTTTGCGATGCATCATGACCTCTGTGGAGGTTTCGTATTCGATATCGCCTTTTCCGACTCCGGCGAAAACCGCCTGCAACGAGTAATAATCTTCCTGGGTGATCGGGTCGAACTTGTGGGTATGGCAGCGGGCACAACTCGCGGTTGTGCTTACGATCGCTCCCATCGTTTGCATCACGATATCGTCCCGATCAAGGTAGTCGAAGGTGACCGGTGCCGTTCCCGCCCGACTCGCCTCCAAAGGGCCCGCCGCGATGAATCCCAAGCCGGCCGTCAGTTGCGGCTCCTCAGGGAAGAAGACATCCGCGGCCAGTTGTTCCCGGACGAATCGATCCCACGGCACATCCTCATTCAAGCGCTCGATGACATAGTCCCGAAATCTCCAGGCATTCGGTCGCTTCACATCGTGCTCGCATCCGTGCGAATCCGCAAAGTGGATCGTATCCAACCAGTGCCGCGCCCAACGCTCGCCATAGCGGGGAGAAGCGAGGAGTTCATCGACGAGGTTCGCGTAGGCCAGCGGATCCTCATCGTCTACAAATGACTCGGTCTCGTCCGGGGTCGGTAAGTAACCATGGAGATCAACGAAGAGTCTTCGCGCGAGCGTCGTTTGGTCTGCCCGCTTGGTCGGCTCGAGTTTTGATTCGGTCAATTTATGTCTGATGAAGGCATCAATTGGATGCCCTCCGCCGGGCACCTCCGGCGCGACGAGCTTCCGTAACGACCACCAATCAGAATTGGCGAGCGGCGCTCTCGTTGTCTCCCGTGGGTCGGGTGCACCCCGCTTTACCCAATTGACGAGGATCTCGATTTCGGCATCGGGGAGCTGCTTCTTGGGTGGCATTTCATAGTCCTCGTCTTGATAGCGAATGACTTGGATCAAGAGGCTCTCGTCCGGTTTTCCCGGAACGATCGCCGGTCCACTGTCGCCTCCTGTGACCCAGCCGCTTTTGGAGTCCAAGGAGAGCCCTCCCTTCATTTTCCCAGCTTCATGGGAGTGACACTCGAAGCATCGCTCCTTTAAGAGAGGTTCAACCTTCGACGTGAAGTCGTCGTCCGCCTTGAGCAGGTGAGCTGCCAACAAGCAAAATGAAAGGGTCAAGTTTCTCATCTTCATTTCCTTTCTTCGGTCTTAAAGCTGGCGCGCGTTCACTCCCTACCCGCCGTCCCAAGCGGACCAAGAACAGGAATAGTTACGATGCCCTCATACAAAACCCTTCATTTTCAGGATGAAAAATAAATTCCACGCGATACCCGCCCTATTCTTTTCATAGGATCAGCGCTTTGGGGCGTCTCCTTTTGCGGGATCAGCCAGGAATTGAACGGCATCGACGATGACATATTTTCCTTCGGTTCCCTCGTTGGAAATGGTCACCGAGCCGGTCTTTCCTTTCTTGAATTCAAACACTCCCAGTGAGCGGAAAAGTTTTCTGTGTTTTGGAACATTCTGCTGGTTGATCCGGATCGTCGTTGTGCCGGCCGCATGGAGAATCGTGACGGGCGTGGTGGTCGAGCGTCTCAGGTTGTAGCAGTGGGACACCCTCACTTCGTATTTCCCGTCTTTCGGAAAATCCGGTGTCCAGGTTGCCGATTTTTTCCCCTTGTCCGACTTCTGATCGTGGAGATAGCCAATGCCAAGGTAAGGCGGGGTGTGGGTTGAGTATTGCCACTTCCCCTTAAGAACGGCATCAGTTTCATCAAGAACAATTCCGGGGAGTGTCTGCGGGTCCGGGACGATGAACTTCACGTTGGCCGCGTTGTCGACCTCGCCCGGCCTATGGGAGTTAGGCACGGCATCGGGATGGGGCTCGATGGAAAAGCCTAAACCTGCACCCAAAAGCAGGGCGACAGGCAGGAGCAATATTCTCATGTCGATGACCCTATCGGGGACGTTGTCAGGGCGCGATGTCATTATTCCCTGCCTTGCCGCTCTTGTGAAAGCTGCCCGGACTGTAAACCTCTTCGTCATACCGTGATTTCAAAAACCGGAACCTCTGAATTCTTCGGATAAGGGAAAAAGCACCCACCTCAAGCAGTGCGCCCGGCATCCCTTGGGGCCACCCTGCCCAGCCAAGGTTTCCCTGATCGCAACAATTCATGCAAATCGTCTGACATTTAAAATAGGGGAGTTTCTTAAAATTGAGGCCAGGCTCGAGCCGGATCGAAGTTAGGAAAAGGTAGTCAGAAATGGCAGCAAACCCATCGCTTTGACGGTTTTGGATAGTGGGAAAGGTTTGCCTTCAGGGATCACCATCACTCCCTTGTCAGCCTTTATCGTGTCCATACTTTCGATCAGTCCGGGAGTCAATTTTGGTGAGAGCGTGCGCTTGATTTCCACGGCGATGATCTCTCCTTTCGGCATTTCAATGACCAGATCAACCTCTGCTCCGGCCTGGGTGCGGTAGTGGCTAGCGGTCGCACCTTTTGGGAGCTGAGCTAAAATTTGTTCGATGCAGAATCCCTCCCAAGAAGCCCCGCAGAGAGGATGGCCGAGAACGGCTTCTAGCGAAGGAAGCCCGGCGAGTGTGTGGAGGATTCCACTGTCCCGCCAGTAGACCTTCGGAGACTTCACCAGACGCTTACCTGCGTTGCGCGACCACGGTGGGAGCGAGCGCACGAGATAGAGTCCCTCCAGTAGATCGAGATAACGACGGGCCGTCTTGCCGTCGATGCCGAGTGAACCCGCCAGCTTTCTGAGGTTGATGGTAGCTCCCTGTTGGTGGGCCAGCATACTACAAAATCGGCGCAAAAGGATGGGCGCTGCGGTAATGCCTTGCTGCGGAAGATAGCGTTCCACATAACTCGTAATAAAATCCTCCCGCCACTGGATCGATCCTTCCTCATCGGGCGCGAGGTAGCTGTCGGGATAGCCCCCGCGCTCCCAGAGTGTTTTGAGAGCTTCTGCCGGGTCTGGCAATTCCTGCACTTGGAGCGGACTGAGCTCCAGATAACTAATACGCCCGGCCAAGGTCTCAGAACTTTGATGGAGAAGCTCCGGGGAGGCAGAACCAAGGAGGAGAAAATGCCCCGCTTTTTCTCCCGAGCGCCGTCGTTCGTCGATCAGGCTTCGCAAAACGGGAAAGAGATCCGGCGCTCGTTGGACCTCATCCAAGATGACCAGTTCCTCTGTGAATTCCGAAAGGTAAAGCTCCGGGTCCGCCAGTTTAGCCAGATCCGACGGTCGCTCAAGATCAAGGTAGTGGCTTGGTTTCCCGAGGTCTAATTCTCTCGCCAAGGTCGTTTTCCCGACCTGCCTAGAGCCCAATAAGGCAACCGCTGGCGACTGACAGAGTCGTTTCAGCAAAGTAGATGTCAGCTGCCGAGAAATCATTCGACCTAGTATTTACGGAATCGATTCCGTAAAAACAAGGTGAAACTGCCAACGCTCTTCAAGGTGATCAACGCCCATGTGGCTCGCATCCCGGTCTCGTCGCCGCTCATCATGCAAAGGATCCTTGCCGAATCTGATGAACCATTCTCCAGAGAACGTCGACTTCGCCACTTTTAACCAGCGAGAGCGGAGTTCTTTTATCGAAAGCAGCATTCGGCTTCACGAGCCACTCCTTGAGAGAAGCATTGTCCCCGGCTAATTCCTGCAGGGCCAGGATGAGTCGCACCGATTCCGCAACGGGGCGGGAGAATTTCACGGGGAGTCGAGTCTTGCCCTCGTAGGTCGCCAAGGTGCGCTCAGAACAGTCCGCGATTTGAGCAAAAAGCGGGCGCGAGATTCCTCGCTCTTGACGCCACGTTTTGAGAGCAGGTCCACTTTTGATGGCAAAAGTCTCCTTGGCGGGACTCGGGAAAGCGCGCTTTTTCGCAGCTTTCTTCTTGGTCTTGGTAGTGCTCATTGCGTGCTTGATCAATAAACTAGGCCTAAAGTCTGCGCAAGGAAAACCTGCAAATTTGCAGGTTTTTAGCGAGGCCGCGGGTGCCCCCCCCCGGATCGAGGGCCCGGCTGACGGTCGCCTCCTCCGCGCCCGTCTGATGCTGGCGCAGGATGTATTTGTTCAGCTCCTCGTCCTTGTTGGCGTTCTTGTATTCGATCATCGGCAACGGGATGCTGCGTCCGAATCAAGCCCCCTGATACTTCTTAAAGTTCTCCGCCTGTTCAAAGATCTCTTTGTAGACCTCATCGCGGTCCACGGGCGGATAGCCGTTCTCGGCGAGGAGGAGGATCAGGTCGACTTTGAGCCCGGCTTTGATGTCGGCGCGTTGGCTCCAGGCGGTGTATTTGGCTTTGTCGTCGACGACCGTCTTCACCTCCTTGGCGAGTTTGATCAGCTTGTCCTCGGGGTAGTCGAAGTCGTACTTGTGGGCGAGGGCTTTGAGGATGTCGTAGAAAGACTTCTCTTCCAGATCGATCCCCATCTCGCCGAAGGAGTCCTTCTCTTTTTGCGGCGCGTGGATCAGCTCGATCATCTCATCGGAGAATCCCTCCAACACTTCACTGCTCAGCACGTCCTTTTCGTCGCGCTCGTTGTATTTGTTCACCAGGGCCTGGAACTGCTTGGTGAAATCCACGCCTTTGATCTTGTTGACCTTCTTGAAATCCTCGATGGCGCGTTTGAGCAGCTGCTGGAGCAACTTGATCTTGGTGTTCGGCAGCTTGATCTTCTCGATCTTGGCGAGGTAGTCGTCGCCGAAGATGTCGATCTCCGACGCGCCGTCTTCGCCGAGCTTGAAGATCTCCTCGATCCCATCGCTCTGCAGGGCCTCTGAAATCATCTCGCGCACTTTGGCGTTCATCTGGGCGCTGTCGGGCGCTTCGCCCTTGGTCAGCTTGGCGACGATCGACCGCACCGCCAGGTAGAAGTGGATGTGGTCGCGCTCGGATTGGGTGAAGACATCGCTGCCGCTGCAGATGTCGTAGGCGGCTTTGAGGCGCTTCACGAGGAACATGACTCGCTTCTCGATCTTGTCGGTGAGCTGCACAAACTCCGCCGCTCGGTTCAGGCAGTCTAATTGCTCAACCGGAGAGCCGCTGAAGTAAGGCGTGGTATCAAACTGGTGGAAAATCCGCGCCAGCAGGTCGAGGTGGTCTCGCACCACGATGATGGAGGCCTCGATCTCTTCGATGTTGCTGCTGTCCGCCTTCGAGTAGTGCGCCAGCGCCAGATTCATCTGCTTCTTGATGCCGATGTAGTCGACGACCAGTCCCTTCTTCGCGTGCACCGTCCGGGAAGGAGCTGGGCGAAGTCCGCGAGTGATTTTCCCTGAGTCCAAGGCGCGACGAGTGGAGTTGAGCGAGCTCAACGACCGAGGAACAACGCGGGAATCAGGAAAAAGCGCCGCGTTCTTTCCATCGACTGCTCGCAGAGCACTGATTTTCAAACCCTTTTTAGACTGAATTCGTGCAGGGCCTTGCCGGACGTTGCACCGGTTCTCAAACTTCCGGTTCACCCGCGAGATCGTCTGGATCAGGTTGTGCCGCTGGACCGGCTTGTCGATGTAGATGGTATCGAGGAAGGGCACGCCTGCCCGCCATAGCCTTGGCGAAGGAGGGTCAAAGCCCGTTAGCCACATGTCCACCACGATGGCGATTTTGAAATTGGATTCCGCCTTCTTGAACTGGGTGTCGAACTTCTTGCGCTCGTCCTTGTTGCCGAGCAAATCGTAGAGCGCCTTCTCGTTGTCCATGCCCCGCGTCATCACCATCTTGTGCAGGGTGCGATTCGTGGCGGGGAGATTGAGGACAGGCATCATTTTCCCAGCATGTCGATCGACATGTTTTCCGCAATGGTGTCGTGTGGGATGAGTCTGTAGTGCCAAGGTTTTCCACTGTGCTTGGCGGTGTGTTCTGAGGCGTTTTTGCACCACTTCTCTGCGGCCTCTTTTTTTGCCAGGACGTCGGGGTCGCTCATCATGTTCTTGGCCTTGGGCTCTAGCATGTAGATGGCGTTGGCGGTTTCGGCGACGAAGTCGGGTTGATACTCGGGGTGGTCGGCTCCGGATTTGTAGAAAATTTGGAATTGGCCTTTGGCTGGCTTGAACCACTTCTCGGCTTCCCGCTCTAGGATGACAGAGAGGACACGTTCGCCTTCGGCATCGAATTTCTGCACGGGGTAGAGGCACTTTTTGAACCCGCCGAAGAGGTATTTGGACATGTTGCTCTTGTCCTTTGGTGACACTTTGAAATCGAGAGGATCTTGAGTTGCCGTCGTGGTATAGGCACTGCTCTTCAATTCGGTGAAGCCTTTGCTGATGACGACTTCGTATTCGACATTTTCATCTTCCCAGTAGTGCTCCTGCATCTGGGCGTGGATGAAGCTGGCAATTTCTTTTTGATGCCGCCAGAGGACTTTAGGAACTTCATCCTCTTTAAGGTAACTCTTGAAGTGGTTTACCGTTTGGGTGGCCAAGTCATAGAGGAGGTCGGAGTGTTGCTCGTAGGCGATGTCGTCGAAATCGACGAGGCCGCTGACAACGTAGTCCTCAAGACGCTTTTCCTGAATCCCGCCCTTACCGACGCCGATCACTTCGGTCTTTCCGGTGCGGAGAAATTGGACCCAAAGTTCTTCAGAAATCGGTGGGAACTTGAGCGTGGAAACGTTGAGTTCAAAGGTGTTGAAACCTGATTCCACTTCCCCTTTGGGAACGACTAGGATTCGTGGGATGTCGATGGTTTGTCGGACGACGAGTTCTGTTGCCTTTTTGACAATCGCGGCGATGTCCGGCTTTTCCGTGACGCTCTCCATCTCAAGCTGGGAAGGTGCCAGCTGGGCGGTTACCTCTTGAACCACTGCCGCTTGGATCTCTTTATTCTGGAGGGAGCTGGTGGAGGGAACTTTGGTGGGTTTGTTTTCCAGTTTCTTGATCACTTTATAGGCGGCCTGAGCGATCTTTTGTTCTGCCGGAGTGTCGAAGACGGGCTTGGCCTCAGTCTTTGCGATTTCGGTTGAGGACGTCGTGTGGGGAGGTGTTGCTCCGAGCTGAGTGGCGAGGGTGGATTGAGAAACAACCGTCTTTTTCTTCTTCTCGATCTCATCGGGATCGAGGACGACGGTCTGCATGCGGATTTGTGAATCGGGACGGTTCGCTTCGTCGACAATCTCTTGGAATTTGTCGTGTGCAACAATGCTGAGACGGTCGACGGCGGTGACACCGACGCGCTTGCCGTAGGGGAGGCGTAGGCCACGTCCGATCGATTGCTCGATGAGAATGCGGGCATTTGCGGCTCGGAGAGGGACGATGGTGTAGAGGTTGGTCACGTCCCAGCCTTCCTTAAGCATGTTGACGTGGATGACGACCTCGGTCGGGTTCGCGGGGTCCTCGACGGTGAGGAGCTGGTTAATCATCTCCTCCTCCTTCGCTCCCGTTTTACTGGAGTCGACTTGGATGACTTTCCCAGCATAGCGGCCTTCGAAGAAACGTTTACTTTCGATCAAGGTCTTGAGCTGCTCGGCGTGAGTGATGTCGCGGGCAATGACGAGGACGAAGGGCTTGACGATCTTGCGACCCGATTCACGGGCGTAGGTTTCGAGTTGAACCTTGGTTTGCTCGTGCATGAAGATGCCGTCTTTGAGCTTCAGCTCTTCGATTGCTTCCTTGCTCATTCCTGCGGGATTGAAGTTCTTGCGGGTGACGACGGCGGGTTCTTTGACGAAGCCGTCCTCAATGGCGCGGCCGAGGGCGTAGTCGTAGATGATATTGTTGAACGGAATCGCTTTCTTCTTTCCCGTTTTACTTTCGATAAAGGGCGTGGCTGTTAGTTCGAGGCCAAGGATGGGCTTGAGCTCATTGATGACACGGACTCCGGCGCTGGCGCGGTAGCGGTGGGACTCGTCCATGAGGAGGACGAGGTCGGGAAGCGATGCGAGGTATTCGAAGTAGCTTTCGCCGATGTATTCCGAGAGGCGTTTAATCTTCGGAGATTTACCACCGCGCACCTCGGAGTTGATCTTGCTAATGTTAAAGATGTTGACTCTGACGGTCTGATCGAAGCCGGATAGGTGTCCGGAGGATACTGAGCTGGCCTGCTCATAAGTATCACCAGTGATAATGTAGGGAACATTCTGGGCAAACTCGGCGATGCCCTTGAAGACATACTTCGGGGTGTTGGGCGTGAAGTCGGCGATCAACTTGTTGTAGATCGTCAGATTCGGCGCGAGGACGAAGAAATTATTGATGCCGTGGGCGAGGTGCAGGTAGGTGACGAAGGCCCCCATGAGGCGGGTTTTACCGACGCCAGTGGCGAGGGCGAAGCAGAGCGAGGGAAACTCCCGCTCGAAGTCGGTGACAGAGGGATATTCCGTTTGGATGACTTCGAGAGCCGCTGCCAAATCAGCCTGCCTACTCGGTGGCACAAGTTCGGTGATCCGGTGAAGGATCTCCAGCGAGTGGCGTTGCGGCGGGCGGAGGCTGAGGCGTCCGGAGATGGCGTTGACGTGACGGTTCATGGTTGATCTTGAGATTCTTCGGATGCCAAATCAGCTTCCAGTTCTTGTTCGATGGCCTCGATGCTTGGGAGACTGGACTCGAGTTCTTTGGGCAGAGATTGCGTGAGTTGCCTTTCCCATTCAGCGATGCCGATGGGCTTCTGGTAGCCCGCCAGCGCGTATTCAGCGACGAGTCGATTGCGCTCTTTGACGAGTAGCAAGCCGATGGTTGGCTTGTCATCGGGATGCTTCATCAAGTCATCGACGAGATTGAGATACATGTTGAGCTGGCTCACATGGCCGGGTTCGAATTTTCCGGTCTTGAGTTCGATCACGACATAGCAGCGGAGCTTGAGATGGTAGAAAAGGAGATCGAGATAGAAGTCATCGCCGCCCACTTCGAGGTGGACTTGGCGTCCCACGAAGGCAAAGCCCTGTCCCAGTTCAAGCAGGAAGGACTCGATATGAGTGACGAGCCTCCGCTCCAGCTCAGATTCCCGGTGAATGTGATCCGTTCCTAAAAAATCGAGAATGTAGGGGTCTTTGAAAATTTGAGAGGCGAGATCAGAGTCTTCTGGCGGGAGTGCCACGCTGAAGTTATTGGTAAGCTTTCCTTGCCGCTCGTATAACTCGCTCTGGATTTGCATTCTGAGAACAGCTCGAGACCAGCCATTTTCAAGAGTTTTAAAGGAATAGAAAGCCCGCTCTTCCGGCGTTTTGATCTTATCCAGAATGAGCATTGTCGATCCCCAGGGGATTTGTGCAGCAGACTGCTGCACAATTGGCTTTTCCGGCCAGAGTTGCGCGAATTTCCTCATATACTTGAGGTTTCTGGGTGAAAACCCCGACATCTCCGGGAAGGCTTCCTTGAGGTCGTGCGAGAGTCGATCAATGACTTTACTGCCCCACTGTTCCGCATCCTGCTTGGCAAGAATGAGCTGCCCAAGGTCCCAGTAGAGAAGGATAAGGGCGGTGTTGGCAGTAAGGACCGCTTTCAGCCGCTCTCCGGTGATGTGGGTTTTGACCGCTTTTAGAAAGTCACCGTAGTCGGTCGGGAGCACGTTTTTCGGCGGAGGCACCGGGGCACCCACCTCCTTCTTGGAGCGGCCCAGAAAATGACGGTCTTCAGACATCGCTACGTTCCAGAATGGGGTTCAGAAGGGAAAAGGCAATTGTGCAACGGTCCGCTGCACAATTGGAAATCGAGCGGCTTGGGAAGATTCCCTTAAAAAGGAAAACCTCCTGGATTACGCTTTTAGAAAGAGGCGCGGGAGGCATGCCAAGGCTCATTGGATGACGCTTTAGAAAAGAGGCGCAGCGGGACAGCGGGAGAACCCTTACGTCGAGACCCTCACTCAGGCAAGCCCACACAGAGCTGACACCGCTCTTCATTCTGTTAGACAAAAAGCTCATTTTACAAAAGATCCTGTTGGCCTTCCTTCGGCGGGGCGGCTGGGAGGTTTTCGACGCGGAGGGAGTAGTCGTCCTTACCCCATTCGCAGCGGTTGAGCACGGCTTTAGGAACCTTCTTCACGGTGAGATTGGAGTAGCCCTCCTTACTGCCGCGGAAAGAGGTGCAGACGACGAGGAGGCTGCGCTCGGGGCCGACTTCGTCACTGAGCTGTTGGAGCTGGGCGTGCTTCAGGTTGGCGGTGGTGACGTAGAGGAAATCCTGCTCGGTGGAGTGGCCGTGCATCCAGTAATGGGTGACGCTCGGTTCGTAAGTAAAGCCCTCCAGCTTGCAGACCGCTTCTGCAAGCATGGTCGGATTGTAATCCTTGCTGATGACCCAGTTGTCCCACTTGTCTTTTTCGAGCCTCACAATACGATTGCCTTTTTTAACCGCGATGTCTCGAAGCCAAGCAATAAGGTCGCATTTCTGCCCTTTGTATAGAAGAGTAGTCATTGCGCCCTTATTCCGACCTGATCGAGGTGTGTATTCTATACTGAAAAAAGCACCTTTACCTTCAACTGCCTCCATGACTCTCGTCCGAATCGAGCTTTGAGCGTTGGTGTCTCGAAAGATCTTGTCAAAGTATTTGGCGTAACATTGTTCTTCGGTGAGATTCTCCTGATCGCAAACCGCACGGATTGGAGACATGATGACATCTTCATGTTTGTATATAATGATATCTTCTCCTGAGCCATCCTTGATTGTTTCGAGCTTTGACTTGGTTCCTGGCGACTTAAGAATTCGAGTGTATTTCCAGCTTTTCCCAGCGTCCCGCATTTCCTGAATATAGTCGAATAAGCTTTCTTCATCATAGACTTCATTGAATTTTTTAAAACCCAAGTCAGAGTCTCTGTCTCGAGCATAAATTAGAATGTATTCGATATTTTTTTTGAGCCTTTTATCTTCACCCCCGCCAGATGCTCCAGCCGTCTGCTTCATCTTGACACTAACTTGGTTCAAGAAGTTGTTCCGCCCCATTATCTCGTCCATGAGGACTTTTCCGTAGGCCATCTCATCGTCATTCAATTGACAAAAAATCACGCCATCTTGTGTAAGAAGTTTTTTGAGTATTTCGATCCGCTCTCTCAAAAGTGAAAGCCAAACGGAATGCTCTAGCCCATCATCATAGTATTCGAAGGCTTGTCCTGTATTGTAGGGCGGATCAATAAACACGCACTTCACCTTTCCCGCGTGTTCCTGCTCTAGCGCCTTCAGTGCGAGCAAATTATCCCCGAAGATCAGCTTGTTATCAAAAAAATCGTTCTCACCGACCCGATGCGGAGCATGATAGGATTTCTCCGGATCTTCGAGAAGGATGCGCGGCTCCAGCTTGGGCCGGTTCTCCTTCCCAATCCAAGTCAGTTCGAGTTTTTGTTTTCGCGACATAGTGGTTTGTAAGTAGTTATTTGGTGAGTCCCCAGAATCGGGGGCCACTGATTTGGCGATCTGGATCGCCAACGACGTGTCTGGCAGCAGCTGTGAGTGATGAGAAAACCCGGTCTTCGACTTTAAATTGAAGTCCGTGATGATTTTTCACCACTAACAGTCGGTATGTTTTCCCATAAAATTCTCTTTCAATGACTGTGCCCTCGTCAAGTTGATACGATTTTCGCTGTCCTTTTTTGCTCATAATAATTTACGGACTTCAGCGTAATTATCAAAGTCTCTGCTTTTTCGACGCAGGATGCGCGGCTCCAGCTTGGGCCGGTTCTCTTTCCCGATCCAGGTGAACTCGAGTTTTTGTTTTTTGGATGGCATGTAATTGTGATGGGAACTTATTCCGGTTTGAGAAGCGGGTAAAGTCGACGAGTGACCTTGTTTCCGCGGTTGTGCCAACTGCAACCATCTTTTTTTCGATCAGGAAGGGTGTCCTGCTCGTCACAAAGTGCCTCGACGAGAGCGAGGGTGGCATTGCCAAGAGCTGTGGCTTCTGTTGTCTCATCGAAGTGTCCGGCGAGTTCTTTGAAGTGACAACCGACGGCATTGCGGACTTCTAGGCGATTGAAGATATCTTCGAGGAGCGGTGACAATTCAGCGGTCTTGATGACTGTTCCTTCGTCGTCGAGGTGGTCGCAGCGGAGGGACCCCAGCAGTTTCTTTTCTCCCTTTAGTCCGCTGTGATAATGGCCGAGAGTCCAGCGCTGTTCAGACCCGGGATTGCGAGGGAGGCGGCATTGGTAAATCCCGGTGAGGAAATCAAGAATACGTTCGAGGACGAGTCCAGACTTGGCGGCGATCGTGCTAGCGTCATCGGCAGCATCGACATATTTTCGAAGGAGTTTGATTTCGGAATTGGGCCCTTTGCTGTGAGTGATTCCTTTCTCAAGCGACCATTGGCCGAGTTCTACAAAATCGACTCCGCTATTGGTCAGCAGACCCCAGCGGAATTTAAAGCGAAGGGGTTGATAGTGACTGCTGATAATGACGTGGCGGAAATGCTGGGCCTGATCGAGCAGGAGGTGATACAGGCGCTCCATGTGAGCCTCATCCACCGAGGCAATGGCATCGTCCAGATAGAGGATGGTCTTCTCTGGTTCGTTTCTCTTTTGCAGGGCGATGAAGAGACAAAGCGCGAGAGTATCGAGGTGGGATTCCGAAAGGTAAGCCACGGGACTGGCATCTTCTTTCCCAAACAGGTGGCCGCTGAGATTGGCGGATGATTTTTGTTTGGGATCGAGAAAGAGGCGGATTTTTTCAAGGTCTTCCTGAGGATGAAGCGTGCTGTAGAGTTTGGCAAAATCCTCTGCAATGCTGTTCAAAGTGGTATTAGCGTAAGCAATGCGTCTTGCCCGAAGGATGGCTCCGATGGCCTCGGCTCGTTGGATCGTGAAGTCGATGGCTTTTCCTTCACGCGTATTGTCTTTCACGAGTTTCAGAGCAGAACGGATTTGCTTCTGAAGGTCGTTGCGAAGCTGCAGGGCAGCCTGGGATTTCTCTACGAGTTCTGCGAGGGGCTTAAGATCGCCAGCAACCGCTGTAAGTCCATCAAACCAGTCGGAACTAAGGTCGCTTGGGTCCTCTAGCCCTAGGAGAGGAGCGACGAGCTCTGGTAGGTCCCATTGCTCAGTCTCGACAGCGGCTATTTGAGCGACAGAGAGTCGCTGGATAATTCCGAAGTAAGTTTTTTGAAGGGTTTCCTGAGTGGTGTGGGCTTTCGTCAGAGCCTGTTTTGCGGTCTCGTGCTTCTTTGCTTGGCTCGAAAGGGCCGAGAGACGGGAGAGCTTTTCATCGACCTTCTGTGCGAGGGTGGCATGCCCGATCTCTGTGTCGCAGACTGGGCACAGGTCGGCGTCGTCTTTGCTCAAGAAGTCCTTCGCCTGCTGCAGGGTTTGGACGGCGTTAGCCAGATCACCGCTGTGAGCGAGGGTGGCTTTCTTTAGGGCATCTTCTTCTTCCTTGAGTTTCTTCTCTGCTATATCGACTGACTGATATGAATCCTTGAGAGGTGTGAAATCGTTACGAAGGCTGGTGATTTCCTGTTTGAGGTCGGTGAGAATCGTAAGGTGCTCAGCGGTTGTTTCATCACTTTCGGCTAAGACCGATTTGAGCCATTGATTGCGCTGATCTGGAGCTGCAGTGGGGTCGTGCTGTTGGTGGAGTTCACTCAGGCGGTCCTCACTTTGCCCGATCAAGGCCAGCTGGCTTTTCTGGCGGGTTTTCTCCGAATTGACGAGATCGCGGAGAGCCTTTTCTTCCCTTTCTAGAGCAGGAACTTCGACGAATTCCTGAATCCGCTCATAACGTTTAGCGGGTGTTTCATCGATGAGTTTTGAGACGTTTTTCCGGCTCAAGACCTGGAGGCGACTGGGCACACTGCCGGTCAGATTGGGCTTCGTTCCGCTGAGCGTGGCGGAGCGAGTCTGGTTCTGCTCGGTGAAAGAGACTTTCAGGTCGGCCTTTTTACGTTCTAAATGGACGAGGCGGTTTGTTTTTGCTCCTGCCCCCACAGACTTTTCTTCAAGCGATCCAGCAGTGCCTTTGAAAAGGAACTCGAAGGCGTCTGCGATAGTGGTTTTCCCGCAACCGTTTTCACCGTAGAGGACGGTGAGATGGCGCTTGGTGTCGAACTTCAACTCAAAGGGTTGGTTGACTCCACGGAAGGCTTCAATTTTCAGGAGCATCGATGTCAGGGAGTTCGGATTTCAGTTGCTGGTTCAGGACTAGATTCCAATTGATCGGTTTGTTTTGATCCAACTGTGAGACCACTTTATCGATGGATTCGGGAGCCAGTAGTTTCTCTTTTAGAAGCTGCTCGGAGAGCTTTTCTTTTAGTTCTGATGGGAGTGACATGGAGTTCTAGCTGAGTGTCCAGCGGATGGTAAAGAGTTCTTCCTCGGAAGACTCGGATTTGAGTTTTCCCTCGATGCTTTCGATGAGGCGCTCGCGGTTGTTGTCGATCTCGTCTTGGGCGTCGAAGAGCGAGTGGCGGCGTTCCTTGCGGTGAGATTCGAGGGCTTTGATCTGCTTCTGACCGGCAAGTTTCTCTTCTAAGGTGAGTGCGGCGGAGGCGGCGCGGCGGGCTTCCTTGATCTGGCGATCGATGTCCTTGATCTCGCGTTCGAGGCCGACTTTCAGATCGTCTGCCCAGTTGTCGAGCTTGGTGGCCTCGGCCTCGAAGAACTCGGCATTACGCTCGGAAATGTCGCGGTTGATACGGGCTTGTTCCTTGCTTGCGATTTCCTTCAGCGAGCTTGGCGTGGGGGAATCTAGGTCGCTGGCTTTTGTTCCTGGCAAGGAGAGCAAGCGGCGGGCTGTTTCTTCATCGAGCGGGTTCCCGCTATCGGTATGGGCTGCGAGGATGAGGTAGTCCTCGGTTTGGTCGAGGGAATCGACGGTGAAGCGGGAGGCGGTGAGCCAGCCGGATTCGCCGAGGTAGGGTTCTAGGATGGTGACTTTTCCTTCGTGGTCCTCGTAGCTGAAGGTGATTTCGGCTTTGGTCAGTTCTCGCTCTTTGGCGGTGCGGATGACGGCATCGGCGAGGGGGTGGCCGATGCGGTAGAGGTGAGCCTCACCGGAGCGCCGGGGAAGCTCGTAGAGTCCCGTGGGGGTCTTTTCGGCAAGCTCTGGAAAGGGGGCGGTGAGGAGTTGGAAGGAACCTTCGCCTTGAAACTCGACATGGCCATTTAGCTCATGGCGGGTGAGGCGGATGAGCTGGCGCTCGAACTGGCCGAGGATGGCCTTGGAGTCTTCGTCGCGGATCTTAAGTTTTTCTCGCACCTCGTCGTCGAAGTGCTCGAGGAGATTCTTGCGGGTGGTGGTCATGGCCTCGTTGATCTCGAAGCTCAGTTCCAACTGCAGAGCGTCGAAGGCCTCTTTGATTTGCTCGGGCTGGCGGCACTGCTGATAGATCGTGGAGATGCGCTTTTCGAAATCGACTCCAGAGCCGATGGCGCCGAGGACTTCGTCGCTGGCTCCGAAGACGCCCTCGAAGAGGTTGAATTTCTCGGCAAGGAGTTCATAGACTCGCTGGTCGGCGGCGTTCTTCTTATTAAGAAAGTTGACGACGACCACGTCATGCTTTTGCCCATAACGATGACAGCGACCGATGCGCTGCTCGACGCGCTGTGGGTTCCAAGGGAGGTCGTAGTTGATCACGAGGGAGCAGAACTGGAGGTTGATACCCTCGGCCCCGGCCTCGGTGGCAATCATGATGCGGCCTTCGTCCCGGAAGTAGTCGACGAGGGCGGAGCGCATGTCGGCGGTGCGTGAGCCGGTGACGCGGTCGGAGCCTTCGTGGCGGACTTTCCAGGCTTCGTAGATTTCCTTGGAGCGCGGGTCGGTGTTGCTGCCGTTGAATAGGACGATGCCCTCGCTCCATTCGCTTTCGGAGAGAAGACGGAGGAGGTAGTCTTGAGTGCGGCGGGACTCGGTGAAAATGATCGCTTTTTCAGCGGCTTTGAGACCGGAAACCTTGTCAAAAGCGCCTCTTAGGGCACGGAGGAGCGCTTGGCCTTTGGCGTTGTTTGTGATGGAGACGGCTAGCTCAGCAAAGGCCTCCAGTTCGGCGATTTCGGAGGCAAGGGCTGCTAGGTCGGCTTCGGAGAGTGGTTCTGTGGCTTCGTCATCCGCCCACTCTTCGGCGGTTTCGTCGAGAGCCTCGTAGTCATCGTCGAGTTCCTCAGCGAGCGAGAGGGCTTCCTGCTCGGCGAGATCGCGGCCCAAGCGGCGAGCCATGGTTTGCAAGGCTCCGGCGATGGCGAAGGTCGAGGAAGCAAGGAGCTTCCGAAGGACCAATGTCATGAGAGTGCGCTGTGCGGGGGGCAGGGCGAAAAGGTTGTCGCGTCCGAGGTATTCGGAAACGAGGTGATAGAGTTGATCCTCACTTTCTTCAGGAGTGAACTCTTCGACAAGGGCATGCCGAGCGGTGTAAGGAACGTATTGGGTGACTTGGCGGCGGAGAGTCCGGTGGCAGAGTGGAGCGAGACGTGCCTTGAGGGCATCAAAAGTAAGGTCCTGGCTTAGATTGGCATACTGCTGGCGAAAGCTCTTCAAATCTCCGAAGGCGTGTTCATCGATGAATGAGACGAGGCCGTAGAGTTCGAGGAGCGAGTTCTGAAGGGGTGTCGCAGTGAGGAGAACTTTGGGCCGGCCTTCGAGCGCCTTCTTCAGGGTGTTGGCAATGACGTTACTCGTTTTATAGACGTTGCGGAGGCGATGGGCTTCGTCGATGACGACGAGATCCCATGGCGTCGCGACAATGTCGTCGGCCTTGTTTTTGGCAAAGTGGTAGGAGCAGATTATGAGACTGGGCTCGGCGGGCTGAAAGGGATTTAAGCTTCCAGCTTTGACCGCCTGTTTATAAGAACGAGCTTCTAAAATTGTGGCAGGGAGGAAGAATTTTTCAGCGAGTTCCTGGTGCCACTGCTTGCGGAGGTTTGAGGGCGTGATGATGAGGATGCGGCGCTTTCGCTCCGCCCAGCGTTGCGAGAGAAGGATACCGGCTTCGATGGTTTTGCCGAGGCCGACTTCGTCAGCGAGAAGGGCACCATTAGAAAAGGGAGACTTGAAGGCGAAGAGAGCGGCATCGACCTGGTGAGGGTTAAGATCGACCTGGGCACCAGCCACAGCCGCAGCGAGGCTACCGACGCTGTCGGAAGACCAGCGGCGGGTGAGCTCGTGGGCGAGGTATTTGGCTTGGTGATCGGTTAGAGCCATTCGTGTGCGGTGAAGATGGCAGCTTTAAGCGGCGTTGTGAAAGGCATTGTTGATGTCCTCGAGTTCGGCTCTGTCCGACGCATGTGGGATGACTTTTTTGCAGAAGCCGGCCACGCCGTGCTCGGAGAGCTTGGAGACCATGTGGAGAATCCAGGCGGAGTTGGCATTGCCGGTGGGCGGGGTGGGGAAAGTGGGAAGGGAGAATGATGAATGAAGAAGTGGAAGAGTTTCCTTCTTTTCCAGTCTGCCTACTGACTTCAATTGCCGTTCTCCCGTGCTCGTTTGATGATCGTGACGAAGATGGCGATGAGTTCGTCGCACTCGGCGCAAAGTGGTTGCAGTTGGGCCGCTGGCACGATTTCTCCCTCGATGAGGAGTTCGAGCCAATAGGCAGTTTCCTCCAGTTCCCGCAATGAGTCTCCGCATTTCGCAATAAACTCGGCTTTGCTCCGGCCGCGATGTGCTTCGCGATAGTTCGCTCCGACGGACGTTGCCGAGCGGAGCAGTTGTTTGCCCAATACCTGGGCTACTGTGGATTTCGGGAGACTTCCGAATAGTCTGATAATACGCAGCGAAAACTTTTTGGTGCGCTCCTTGAGATCGTTTTCTTCCTTCATCATTCTGATTTCTCACTTCATCCGTGTCCTCCTCCTTGTCGCCGACGGTGTCGATGTTGTTGATGGCGTCAATTAGGGCGGAGAGCTTGCTGCCATCGAGCCCGAGGCGGGAGAAGTCGTTGTCCGGCAAGGCGCCCTTGAGCGAGGCATTGCTCTTCTCCACCGCGGTGAGGGCGGAGTCGATCTTGATCGCGATGTCGCCCTGCTTGGCGTGCTGCTGGATGTAGGACCAGCGGGAGGTCTCCGGCAGGTAGAAGACATTCTGCATGGTGTAGAATTGATGAACGCCCCCGCGTTCACCCTCCGGGCAACCCTGGCGGCTTGTCTCTGTCGCTCCGCTCCAGTCCACCATGTCAAGGTAGTTGTCCTTGCCCTCCGCGATCAGCTCGGCCCGGCGCTCCTCGAACTTGTCGGAGACGAACTTGAGGAAGATCAGCGAGAGGACGACGTGCTTGTATTGATGAGCGCCCCCGCGCTCGCCCTCCGGGCTACCCTGGCGGGTAGTCTCTGTCGCTCCGCTCCAATCCGCGGACTCGACGCTCCCCCGCAGCTTGGTGGCGGTTTCCCAGAGGGATTCCTCGAAGGATTTGGAGGGTTTTGTGGAGGCCTTTCGGGCGATCTTTTTCTTGGCCATGATGGTGTGTCGGCAAAGGACGAATACTGCAAGGGGGAGGAGCCTCGCAGGACCAGTTTTCACCTGCTCTTAACTATCAGGAAAAGATGACAGGGCAAGGATTGGTGGCGGTCATAGTCCGAAAGATGGTGGGGCGGTGTAAGTAATTGGGGCACAGTATTTTAGAGCGATAGATTCTGAGGGTCTTTTTATTCACCTGACGGCTTCATCGATCCCTCTTGGTGAGGGACGTTTTTCGTAGCTCGCGAAGTCGGAAAAAAACATATAAAAACATGCCAGGCATTTTTTGAAGGAAAGCTCTCTCATCCTCTTCACTGTCATGATCTTACGATGGGCTGGGCAGTTTGTGTTGGCGCAGATTTTTCGTCGTGGTGGGTGGTTTGGGGTTTCAACGCGTTTCGGTTTTCAAGACCAGCCTCCCGTTGGTCGGTCGAATTGTCAGAGCGTGCGGGTTGTCACGCCTCCAGCATCCATGGCCATTTGACTCCGGCTTCGCCTCGCCCTGCGGGCCCTCCTGCGGTGTGTCCATCTCCGCTCCGCTTCGATTCACAACATGAAATTCCTAGCAGTAGCAGTCACATTTGCGAGACTTTCAAAAAGCTCGACAAATTGCACCTGGAAAGAGACTCTCTTTTCTGGAGATTCCCGCGTTTTCGCACCTTCTTTCTTTCATCCCGCCGTATCATAGTGAGGACGAGGGCAATTGGATGAAGTTGTCCTTCAACCCGAAAGTGTCCCCCACCCAATGATCACTCCACATAACTTCGGGCGCCTCTCCGCTGCATTTCTTCTAGCATCATTCAGCCTCGCTTCCGCGCAGACCTTTTCGGTGAGCAACACGAACGCCACGGGCGCAGGTTCCCTGCACCAGGCAATCCTCGATGCGAACGGTTATGGCGGGGCGGCTGCGGTCAATTTCACCGCAGGCCTCGGAGCCATCACCCTCGCCGGGGAGCTTCCCATCCTGACGAACACGGCAGGAATCACCATCAATGGCAATGGCAACACGATCGACGGAGGAAGCACCTCGAACACCACCGGATACCGTGTCTTCTTCGTAGGAGTGGGAGCCGGTGAAGCAGCAGTTTCTCCGGGGCTTGCTGCTACGACGACGACCAACTGGGCGATCAGCAACCTGACGATCCGGAACGCGAACGCGCGGGGCGGAAACGGCAGCGGCGGCGGGGCGGGTCTTGGCGGCGGGATCTTCGTCAATGCCGGAAACCTCTCGCTCAGCGGCGTGTCCTTCACCGAAAACCGGGCTGTAGGCGGGAACGGAATCGAGGCTCAAGGAGGCGGCGGAATGGGCGGGAATGGCCAACTCATCTGGAAGACGGAAAGCACAACTTTCTCTGACGCAGGCGGGGGAGGGTTCGGGATCGGCGCTGATGCGGCGACCACCGGTGCCGGAAACTTCGCGAATGGCGCGGAAGGCGGTTACGGAGCGAAATTTAGGTACGGCCTTGCTAGCACTCTCAACACGGGT
>JBLHUR010000034.1:0-42669 GCA_047629805.1 Akkermansiaceae bacterium
TGACTGATTCCTTTCCCGAGTGCTCTTGAATTACGAGAACAATGACTTATTCTCGGCACATCGGGAGTCTCAAACACACGCCAGTTGCTACTCGCTGACAGCACGTAGAGGACGCCCCTCACACTCACAAAAAACGATCCATGACATTCCATGCTTTAGTTGTCGAAAAGAACGGCGAATCCGAAGTCTCCGCTGTAGTGCAATCGTTGACCGCAGATCAATTACCGGCGGGCAATGTCACCGTCGCGATCGAGTACAGCACCGTCAACTACAAGGACGGGCTTTGCATGCGGGCGGGCGGCGGTCTTGTGCGCAACTATCCCCACGTCCCGGGAATCGATTTTGCGGGAACCGTCGAATCGTCTGAGGATTCGCGTTATCGTCCCGGTGACAAAGTCGTATTGACCGGTTGGCGTGTTGGCGAGAGGCATTGGGGAGGCTATTCGCAAAAAGCGCGCGTCAAGGCGGACTGGCTTGTGCCGCTGCCTGAAGGGCTGACGACCAGGCAGGCGATGGCCATCGGGACGGCTGGCTTTGCCTCGATCCTCGCGATTATCGCGCTGGAAGATCACGGTTTGAAACCGGATCAGGGAGAGGTGCTGGTCACCGGAGCGGCGGGCGGTGTCGGTTCGATCGCCACAGCGATCCTTGCTAATCTCGGCTATCAAGTCGCAGCGGTGACGGGCCGCCCCGAGACCACGGATTATTTGAAGTCGCTCGGTGCAAGTCGCATCGTCGCTCGCGATGAAATCGACACCGTGTCGAAGAGACCTCTCGAAGCTGAAAGATGGTCCGGCTGTCTCGATGCCGTCGGCGGAGCGATGCTCGCACGGGTGATCGGACAGCTGAAATACGGTGCCTCGGTTGCCGCAATTGGACTCGCTGGCGGAGCAGCCCTTCCATCAAGTGTCATTCCCTTTCTGCTTCGTGGAGTCAACTTGCTGGGGATCGACAGCGTGATGCAACCTTTTGAACAACGCGAAAGAGCGTGGCGACGTCTTGCCAATGATCTACCGCTGGAGAAACTCGATGCCATGATTCACGTTGTGAATTTAGTTGAGGTGCCCGCGTGGGGGGACCAAATATTGAAAGGCCAGATTAAGGGCCGTATCGTGGTCGACGTGAACGCCTAAGCAAAAATTCCATGAAAATTATTTACCTGCTCCTTATTTTTACCTGCAACACCCTAACCGCCGCTTCACTTCTTCAGGGGCCAATGGTTGGACATGTCGATGATCAAAGCGCCAAAATCTGGTGTGCCTTGGATGAAAAAGGAGAAGTTAAAATAAGGATCAGTGAAGATCCCAACCTAAAAGACGCTCAGGTCATTGCCAAGAAAGACTTCGAGATGGGTTCAATTTCGATTGATGGACTGAAGGCCGACACCCTCTACTATTATCAAATTGAAGCCCATCAGTATTCCAAATCGGCTTGTTCTCATTTCAAGACGACGAAGCCATTGGGCAAAAGTCTAAAACTCAGATTTTTGTTCTCTTCGTGTTCCGGGAAAACCGGATCTGATGAAGAGGCAACTTGGGACGACATCTCTCAGCTGAACGACGTTGATCTCATTCTGATGCTCGGCGACAATCACTATGCTGATTCAACAAACCCCGAGGTCATCACAAAGCACTATTTGAGCCATCGTTCCATCGGAGGTTTTAAACGAGCGACCTCGAGAATCCCGACCTATGGCATTTGGGATGACCATGATTATGGTCCCAATAACTCAGACGGACAAACCAAGGGGAAAGAAGATTCCCTTGAAGTTTTCAAAGCGCATTGGGCCAATCCTTCCTATGGAGAGAAAGGAAATCCGGGAATCTACTTCACCTATAGCATCGGAGACATCCAATTCATCATGTTGGATAGTCGCTATCACAGAACACCGAACAAGAGCATGGATTCTACCGACCCGGCCAAAACTTTGTTTGGAGAAAAACAACTCCAGTGGCTGGAGAAAACGCTCTCTGAATCAACCGCAAGAGTCAAAATTGTCTCCGGTGGGAGTAACTTCGAGTTGGAGGGATCTAACGATGGTTTCAAAGGATTTAAAGTTGAGCAGAAAAGGATTCTGGACCTGTTTCAGAAAACGGAGGGCGTGATTCTCCTTTCTGGCGATCGTCATTTTACCGCCGGATATCATATCGGCGAAAAAACAATTGAGATCACCAGTGGCCCCTTAGGAAGTGGGACCGTGACCCCAAAGAAAACTCCGGACATGTTTTTCAAGGAGACCAAAGGAAAAATGTTCAGTATTTTCGAAATTGATACGCAAACAAAAACTCCAAAAACTACATTGGAAGTCTACCGGGCCGGCACAGGTTTAATTCGAACGATGAATTTTTCCTGGAAGCAGATTAATGGTCTTGAGAAGATCACACAGGAGAATTGAACGATCTGCCGATCCTTGTAGGTGCAAATCCCCATCCGAGAGGCGCCGAGGTCATAAAAGTTATTTTCCAGCAATCAGGTGGTGTGCTGATCGTGCCGATCTCGAGTTACTCCAGCGGCACCCGCTCCTCTCATGTCGAGGACTGGCGGCGGTATCGACCCGGGAGCGTTTGTCTCGCTGGCGCAGAGGACGGCAAATCGTGGAGCCAGATTTAGGTTTTACGCGAGCGCCACTTTGCTAGTTTCCCTGCATGAATGTATTCAGGATAGCCTTCGTATCTATCGCAATTCCTTGCGCGGCTCTTGCGGCTCCCATCGAACTCATGGAGGGCGTCGTCGTTGCCTTCGCGGGTGGCACGGACCTGGTCCGTCTGCAAAACGACGGTCGCTTCGAAGCCGCGCTCACCAAGAAATTTAAAGCGACCAAGCCGAAGTTTCGCGATTTTGCATGGGACGGCGACACGGTGAGCTTCCAAACCACCGTGCGCGGGCGCTGGCGTCCGGACGCGTTCGGGAGCTGGGATGATCAGTTGAAGCGATTCGGCGTCACCATGGTGATCGTCCAGTTCGGTAAGATCGAATCGCTCGCTGGCAAGGAGGGCCTCAGCGAGTTCGTCACGAATTACCGAAAGCTTCTCGATCAGCTCGGCGCCAACGGTCGCCGGCTGGCCTTGCTCGAGCCTTCCGATTTTGAATGGGCGCATGCCGATGACGCGGCACTCCAGGACTACCGCGCCGCCGTGCGCACATTGGCTGAAAAGCGCGCGATCCCGTTCGTGTCCCAAGACGAAATCAAGGCGATGCAGATGGAGGCACCAGCGAATCTCACCGCGGCGGTCAAAGAGAAGCACCGACTCTGGTATGACTACTGGCGACCGGCGAATTGGAAGTGCCTCTTCGGCGACGATTCGAAACGTATCTTCTCCAATGCCGCAGAGGGCCTCCCGTCGTTCAAACAGGAGTGGGAGACCTTCCCGGCGCTGATCGCGGCCGCCGAGGAGATGATCTTCAAAGGCGAGGTGCCCAAGCCGAAGCCGGCACCAAAATACACCGGATCAGGCGATGCGGACATCGTCAAAGAGATCGCCCAGTTCGAGGTGCTCGACGGCTACGAAGTGAACCTGTTCGCCGACGAGCGGCACGGCGTCGCTAACCCGCTGGCAGTTCGCTGGGACGCGGACGGGCGCATGTTTGTGGCCTGCTCCGAGGTCTACCCGCAGATCGAGCCCGGAGTGATGCCGAACGACAAAGTCATCGCCCTGCGCGACCTCGATGGCGACGGGGTGGCCGACGAGTCGAGCGTGTTCGCAGAGGGCTTGCGCGTCCCGACCGGGATGGAGGTCGGCGGCGACGGGGTCTACATCGGCCACAACACCGAGCTGGTGCACTTCGACTGGGAGGGCAAGCGCAAGCTCTTGCTCAGCGGCTTTGGCAACGGTGACTCGCACCAGACGAGCAACGGTTTCGCGTGGAGCCCCGGCGGCGAATTGTGGTTCAGTCAAGGCGACGGCATCGAATCACGCGTCGAGACCCCCTTCGGCGTGTCGTCGCTCTTCCAGGCCGGAGTCTATCGCCTGCGCCCGCGCGAGCTGAAGCTCGACCCGCTGCTTGACGATTTCATGGGGCCGGGCAATCCGTGGGGCATCGGCTTTGACGACTACGGGCAGAGCTTCGTTATCGATGGCGCCGGCGGTATTTCCTACCTGACACCGGCTTCGGTGCCAGTTCATCGTCGCCTGCGCCTACCGCGTATCGGCGACCCGGGCGGCTACGCGGGGATCGACGAACTCGGCGACGGCAGCTTTGGGGTGGGCGACTACAAGAAGAACCAGGTCACGCGCTTTCGAACACCGGAGGACGGCGCTGGATTCAAAGTGGACTTTGTCGATCCGCTGCTGCGTTCAAAGCACCGCAACTTCCGTCCGATCGATGTCAAACTTGGCCCGGACGGCGCAATCTACGTCGTTGATTGGTACAATCCGATCACCTGCCACCAGGATGACTTCTACCGTCACCCGGAACGCGACAAAACCCACGGGCGAATCTGGCGGGTCGCGAAGAAGGGCAGCTCGGCGAAAACGCCGAAGCTCACCAAGGCGTCGGAGATTGACCTGATTGCTGAACTCAAGTCCGACAACCAGTGGCGGCGCGAGAAAGCCAAGCAAGTGCTCGCCGCACGCAGTCTCAAGAAACTGCCCGATACGGTGCGGGCGTGGGAGGGGCGTGACCTACTCGAAGCGATCGGGCTTGCGGTGTGGTGTCGTTTTGAAGATCGCCCGCTGCTGGAGCGTCTGCTCGCGTCCGACGATCATCGCTGTCGTGCTTACGCAGCCCGCATTGCCGGCCGCTGGGGGCATCACGATCTCCTCGAAATTGCCGCCGACGACCGCCACCCGCGCGTGCGCATGGAGGCAGTCCTCGCCGCCGGGCAGATCCCCGAGGCCAAATCGATACGGGTGGCGGCCTCGGTCGCCGGACGCCCGATGGACCGCTGGATCGAGTATGGTTTCAAACAGGCCGTCCACCACCTCAAGCCGCATTGGGTCTCGGCCTTCAAGCGGGGTGAGCTCGATTTCGGCGGTCGCGGCAGAGGCTTAGCGCGGGTGCTCGGCGAGGCTGATTCCAACGAGTTGTTAGGCGAGATCCGCGGGGTGCTTGAGCGCGGAGATATCGAGCGCGGGGCAAGAGTGGCTCTCGCGCGCGTGTTGCTCGCCGTCGGCGAGCCGAGAGACGCCCGCTTCGCGCTGGCGCTGGATTCGCCGGACGCCGGGTTGTTGCGCGAACTCGCCAAGCTCGACCGGCCCGAGTTCGAGCATCTTGATTTGCTCGAGAAAGTGTTCGCCGCTGGCGACGATGCCGCGAAGGCTGCGGGTTGGGACTTGACGCGCGCCTGGAAGGAAGAGCAGTTGCGCGGAGCCGCGCAGACAGCGGCCTCGACCGGAAAGCCCGGCAGTAAACTGCGCGCGGCGGCGATCCGCGCCTATGGTGCGCTTTGGGGCGAGGAGGCGATGGAGCGGCTCAATCAGTATGCGGAAGCCCACGAGCCCGCGGCCTTCGCGGCGATGCTCGACATCGATCCTGACGCCGCAGTCGCGCGCGCCGCGGAAGTGCTGGCGCGCGTTCGAAACATCGCAGCTGTCGGCGAAATCTTTGCCGCGTTTGTTGCCAAGCGAGGCGCGGCCGAGAAGTTGGCAGCGCAGCTGGAGGGGAGGTCGATTGATGAACTGCAGGGGACGATTCTGCGCACCAAATGGATCGCCACCGGGCTCGTCGACAAACACCTCGGCGCGGCGCTCGACCGGCTCGCCGGTGTCGGTCCTGGCGGCTACGAATATAGCGAGGCGTTGATCGACCAGCTCGTCGCGGCCGCGCGCGTGGGCGATGCGGGGAAGGGCGAAAGACACTTCAAAGCGGTCGTGATGGCCTGTGCATCGTGCCACAAAGTCGGTGATGTCGGCGGCAGAATCGGTCCCGATTTGTCGGCTGTCGGTAGCGGTGTGCCGCCCGAGCGCATCGTGACAGAAGTGCTGTGGCCAACCAAGCAAGTGAAGGAGGGATTCGCCCTGCGGCGCTTTACCAAGGTGGACGGTACGGTTTTACAGGGCTACGAGCAAAAGAGCCGTGATGAAGGAGTGGTGCTGGTCCGCGACTTCGCGACGGATGCAATGCATGAGCTCCGAGCCGACGCCATCGCCAAGCGCGACGAGATCGGAAGCCTCATGCCGCCGACTGCGCAAGGGCTATCGCAGAAGGAGGTGGCGGATTTGTTGGCTTACCTTTTCGGGCTCAATGGGGAATAGACGCGCTACGCTGCGTCCCCGTGAAATACCTGGAAGCAGCTTCTTAAATTTTCAGACAAGCACCTCACGGAACGATGATCTTGAAATCGTGGTTCATCCTGGCAAGATCGTCCCTCCGTTATTGGAGGGCGATCGGGCCCACAGATCACAAGCATTTCCTGAAAAAAGAAAAAATGAAAAAGTTCCTTCTTATTGCCTTAATCCTCGGGAGCGTAGAAATATCGATTGGGCAAATCACAAAGCCCAGCGACGCACCGAAACCGCTCCCGCCCGCAGAGAGCGCGAAACTTTTCCGAGTCCCGCCAGGCTTCAAGTTGGAACTGATGGCCTCCGAACCGCTGATCCGGCAGCCCTCGGGGATGTGTTGGAATGAGAAAGGCGACCTCTTCGTCTCTGAATTGCACGGCTACAATCTGGAGGGCCAATACGACATCGAGGAACTGAACAAGACCGGTCAATTGGACAAGGTAGTCAGGCGCCTTGCCGCTCCCGCCGAAGCGATTCGGAAGGCGGAGAAAGAGCAGACTGGAACGGTGAAGCGGCTCATCGATACCAACGGTGATGGCTTCATGGACAAGGCTCAGGTGCTGGCGGACAAGCTCCCTGCCTGCATGGGGATCTGTCCGGCCAACGGTGGAATCATCGCCGTTTGTGCTCCGCACATCGTGTTTCTTGCGGACCCCGACGGCGAGGGTAAGGCCAGGATTCGGAAGAGATTGTTTACCGGGTTCAAGACTGGTATCATCGAGCGCCGCATCAACTCTCCACAGTGGGGCCCGGACAACTGGATCTATGTTGATGGCGGACAGGGAGGCCGAATTTCCGGACCCGAGCTAGAGCAAGAGGTCGATCTCCCGGTCAGCGGGTTTCGCTTCAAGGCGGATGGTTCGGCCATTGAAGCGGTCAGCGGTCACACGGGGACCTACGGATTCACCTTTACCGGGGAAGGCGACCGCTTTGTCATTTCCACTCAAACCCCCGGCATCCAGATCGCGCCACTGCCCTGGAAGTCCCTGTCCCGGAATCCAGACGTCGCGGTGGGTGCAGGGCGAGTTGGAGCGGCAAACTACAATCAATGTTTTCCCATCAGCGAGGCCCACCCCTGGCGCACAAAACGCGCCGCCGATCCCGGATTCAACAAATTCTACAAGGACCGTTATGGCGCTACGGAAGCGAAGCCCAATGGATATTTCACCTCGGCTTGCTCGCCTCTTTTTTATCAAGATATCGCCCTGCCCGGTCTTGAGGGACAGTTGCTCGCTTGCGCTCCGGCTCAGAATTTTGTTCATCGCACCACCGTGTCCCGTGAGGGTTCACTCCTAAAACTGCGCCGCCCAGCTGGCGAGGAGCAATCGGAATTTTTGGCTTCCCGTGACATTTGGTTTCATCCCATTCACCTTTCCATCGGCCCGTTCGGCGGCGTGTGGGTCGCCGACTATTATCGAGAAATTATTGAAGACTACTCGGCAATTCCACGCTATCTGCAACAGCAGTATGGCCTCGATAATGGCAAGGACCACGGTCGGGTCTGGCGCTTGGTTCATGAGAGCATGCCAAAAGCGGGCCCGGTCGATATGTCAACGCTCGATCCCCTTGCCTTGGCAGGTGAAGTGACCAGTCCCCATTTCTGGAGACGTCAAACCGCCCGCCGCCTCCTGCTCGAAAAACGCGCAGACCAGATCGCTGCCCCAACGCTTCGCGCGCTCGGTCACTCGATGAAAGCCGACAGTTCGGCGGCCGCGATCAACGTGCTCTACACCCTGGATGGGCTTCGCGGCCTCACCGACCAAGTCCTCAAATCTGGACTCAATCACGGTGAACCAGGTGTCCGGCGACACGCTTTGCGTCTTGCGGAAAGCCAATTCAATGACAACCCATCTCTTCTAAAAGAGGCCTTCGCTTTGTTGGATGACGAATCTTCAATCGTTCGCCTGCAACTGGCATTGTCACTGGGCGAAAGCAGCGACGAGAGCGCCCTGTCCGGGCTATCACACTTGGCCAGGCAACACGGTAATGAAAGATGGCTGGACGGTGCCATTCTCAGTTCACTCGGCGGACGTTGCAACCAAATGCTGATTTCACTACTGGAAAAACCGAGGGAACTCGGCCAGGCACGCGGACTCATCGCGCGACTCTGCCGCGCGGTCGCGACGCGGCGGGAGCCGGGAGAGCTCTCCAAAACGATCCGGAAAATCGCAGTCATCGAAGACCGTGTATTGCAACAGGAGTGTCTCCAGGGGCTGCTTGCATCGTTAAAATCGACCACCAGTATCAATCTCTCACCGAAGGCCCGGGAAGCGCTCGCAAAGCTTACCGTCAGCGCAGAGGGCGACGTTCGGGTCTCCGCGCTTGAGTTGACGCGGGTGCTGCAACTGGAATCATCATCCGAGCGCGCCAAGCGGCTCAAAACAGCTCTTGCGGAAGTTGACGACCTGCAATTGCCCGTCGAGCAGCGCCTCGCTGCCATCAGGGGATTGAGCGCTGAAAGAGACGTTGGTATCGCTGCCGCCCTGCTGCGGGCTTACCCGTCAGCCACGCCGTCTCTGCGGAAGGAGATCCTTAAGAGCGCTTTCGCCAGACGCGATAACTTAGTCGTCGTGGTCGAATCCCTGGAGCAAAGGATTCTCGAGGCATCCGCGCTGAATACCATCCAACGAAATTCCCTACGTGAACATCCCGACGCAAACATCGCGGCACGAGCAAAGAAAATACTCACAGTTCCGCGCTCGGTAGACGAGCGCACCGTCAAGAGATTCCTCGCGGCGCTTACACAAAAACGTGACCCGGTCGCCGGGCGAAAACTTTTCAGCCTCCACTGCGCTCTCTGTCATCAAGCAAATGGGATCGGCTTTGCGGTTGGCCCGGATCTCACTTCGGAGTTTCGCCGGGCAGAACAAACGATGGTGCATGATATCTTGGCACCGAGCGACAAAATCGTCGCGGGACATGAAACCTACACTGTCGAAACCAACGACGGCAGAATCACGGTGGGCATCCTTGCCCACGAATCAGCGGGAAGCCTGACTCTGAGCCTGCCCGGCGGGCAAAGAGTCGATGTTCTCCGTAAGGACATTCGCTCGCTCAAATCACTTCCGATTTCACTCATGCCCGAGTCGCTTCGCGAGGCCCTTAGTCCCGGTGATGTCGCCAATGTGATCTCCTGGCTGAAGAAACTCCCATCGCGCAGGGTGCTCTTTGACGACGCCCCGGGGTTTGTGGATCTGCTCAAAGAGGGAAGCGGAACTGCCACCATCGTCACCTCGGACAAGTATTCCGGATCGGCCTCCCTGCGCCTTTCCCATTCACAGCGTTACTCGGTGCGAATTCCGGGTTGGAAATTCGCGATCCGAGAAAACCCCGGCCCCGGAGAATATCGTTATCTCCGTCTCGCCTGGAAATCACCCAAGGTGGATGGCGTGCTGATCGAGCTGGCCGACAATGGAAGCTGGCCGGCGGCGGAGAGCCCAAAGCGGCGGTATTTCAGCGGCAAAAACACCACCCCGTGGAAAGCCACGCAAGTGGCCGTCGAAAGTCCCTCCGACTGGACTGTGGTGACCCGGGACATGTGGAAGGATTTCGGGGATTTCACCCTCACCGGCATCGCTCCAACCGCGATGGGTGGTCCCGTTTGGTTCGATCAGATTGAACTGCGGCAGGAGAAGTAAGTGATTTGCTTGATGGCCTGAGAACCTGCCAACTCTTGTTGTCTTTCCCCATTTTCATTGCCAGAGTTTGTCCTTTAGCGAACCGATACCTCATCCGGATCCTGCCCTCCCACGCCAATATTGACAGCACGGGCCAGCATTTCTATGCTCACGAAGCATGAAAAAAAGGCCCCATTTATTACTCATCGGCGGCTTGCTTCCTTCTGTTCCTTTCCGCGTTGTCGGCGGTATCCGTTGCCAACGACGAGTTGTCCTCGATCGTGGGCGCTCCCGTGATGGATCGTCCCTTTTGAAACTTCTTGCTGCACGAAAGCATGCCAAGGCCTATTTCTATGGTCACACGTATGAGTGGCAGCATGATCAACGGGATCATCTCCATCTCATTAACCAACCGGCAGTCAGCTACTATTTCGGAAAAGGCCTTGCCCATGGCTGGGTCGATATGAAACTCACTGAACCTCTCGCTGACCTAGAGCTGCACTGCATCAACCGCAAACACACACAGCACGGTAATCGGAGAGAGATCATCTTCAAAGCCAAGAAGACATAGAATCATCGGTAAAGCTGGCGCTCCTACTGACTGCGCATTTCTAACTAAACTTAAAAAAATAGATTAAATGACGAAAAAAATCATATTATTCATCCTCCTAGCGATTCCCTTAGAATTCTGTTGCGCGAGCCCTTCGGGAGAAAAGCCCATCACGGTGCGTGTCGCGAGCTACAATGTTGAGTTCGGCAGAAGCACAACCCCTGAAAAAGTTGGTGAGATGTTCAAGAAATACAATCTCGACATCATCGGGTTTAATGAAGTCCCAGATGGAGACTGGACGGCCCGGGTTGGAAAGGTCTTGGGGATGAAACATAGTTATGTTGGCAAGATCTCGTCGGCAAATCACAAGAATAAATATAAGTCCATTCTTAGTAAGACGCCTTTGGAGCAAACGAAGGAGTTCACGCTCAAGGGGCGTGGTTGGAACCCCGCCACCACGGTTAGGGCCGTCACGAGGATTGACGGTGTTTCCTTCGCGCTTTACTCCCTGCATATCTGTGCGTCAGGGAAGAACGATGGGCATGCCTCCATGCTTGCATCCAAGGTGCTGCCAAAAGAAACAACGACCAGAATTCTGGTTATCGGGGATTTCAACAACAAGATCGGCACTGATGCCATGAACAGCATTGAGCAAGCGGGGATGAGGCCGACCTGGAAGGATCTCAAGATCGATGTCTCCAAGCAATTTACATGGAATGCCTTAAACCCGGAGAAGAAACATGGGGTCATCGATCATCTTCTGTATAACACTGCCTCTGGCGCCAAGGCTACCGACGGTGCCATCATTGAACTCGCAAAACCTTTGTCTGATCACAAACCGGTGTGGGCAGAAATAGTATTTCCTCGGAAACTCGAGAAGCCGAAAACGCAATAGGAGATAGAAGCACCCCCTCTGCTCCGGTCCAGAGGCGGCTTCAAGGCCCTCATAGCAGGAATTTGCTTTTGAGGTTGAACGGTTGAGGGCCTCATTGGAAGGATCGGGAGGAGCTGTAATTGAGCTGAGATGATTGAACACGTGAATGGTGAGACGGAGAATCAGGCGAAAAAGCGAGTGGCTTGTATCCGCAGGGCGAGAACTCATCACGTGAGATCGTAGTCCTCCTTCCCGCCATGCCAAGGATTGTATAAAGCGGTTATGTGGAATCTCATCGAGTCGAGTCAGGGGGGGAATGGTGCACCGCTTTGTCGCGCTAGAGGGAATGGGTGAATAGGAGATGTGCACCCAGTTGATGCAACTTTGAGCGGCGAGGCGAAGTCGTAGAGCTGTTTCACTTCAAGCTGCCGATGGTATCTCATTTATGGAGCGACGGGGAACAGTTGGCTAACAGTTATTCCCAAAATAATTCGTCAAACCCAATAGCGTAAAGTTTAGCCTTGCCTTCAAGATTAAATTGAATGGTAAGCGGCGTCGCCACATAGATGCCCAGCTTAAAGTCATCGCGCCATTGGACCGGTTCTTTAACCTTCAGACCACCGGTGACAGGTTTGCTGGTTTTGATCAGTCGATTGACAGGCCATGTTTTACCGCCGTTGAAGCTTGCCCAAACATTGAGATTCGCGCGATTCTGTTTTTCCGGAAGGCTCGGATCCGGCGAGCTGAACAAGAGGATATCTCCGTCATCTCGGTCATCTCGGTCAAGCCTCAACAGCGCGGCCTTGCAGCCGTACATATCAGGCGGTCCGTCAAACAACTCATCGTCTTCGTGACAATCGCGCCAGGTCTCACCGCTGTCATCACTATCAGCAATCCAGCGATTGCCCTTCCTGGTATGGGTCCGGGAGTTGAAATAAATGGTCCCATCGCTTAACTCGACCAATCCTGATTCCCCGGTCCCATCCAACGGAAACGGCTCGCTTGAAAACCAGGTCTTTCCATGATCGTCACTGTAAACCGCATTGGTGTAACCCTTGGCTTCTGCGTGTTTATTGTAGTCCACCATGACACGAGCTGGTGCCAGAAGACGGCCTTTATGCGGGCCGTGTTTGATGGTGATGCCGGGGTCGCAGGCAGGGTTGGGGTTTGTTAGATATCCCTTGATGTCTTTCTTTAATTCAATCTTTTCGAGCTTCCAGGTTTTGCCGTGATCCTGACTTTTATACATATACGGAGCAGGATGAAGTGCCGTCATAAAGAACATGATCTCGCCTGTGTTTTCGTCCACGACGGAGGTGCCAAGACTGGCATAAGCAAACTTTTTGTCTCTGCCCCATCCTTTCCCATCGTAAGGCCCGATATTCAGGGCCTTCCAATCCAGTTCCACATGGTTGCCGATAAACTGATGGCCGGACCAGGTAGTTCCACCGTCTTCTGATCGATTGACGTAAATTTTATCGCCATCTTTGTCACCGCGAACGCTAAATATCAGAACCGTTCCATCCATGGCGACAGCCATGGGGCCATGAAAATCGCCCTCATCCCAACTCTCAAAAAACGGCTTAGCACGGTCGATTCTCTTGAGGATACCAGCGCCACCTGCCGATTTTTTGGCAGCGATCCTGATTGCCACGCCGCCCTGTCCGCTCATAGCCGCTCATGGCCGCCTTGAGGACGGTGGTGGGAAGGTCCTTGATGAGAGCGAGTTCGGGTTCGTCCTTGGCGGTGGCTGGTTGATCATACCAGAAGAGAAACTGCCAGGGGCTGAAGAAGCAGATCATCTTGGCAAGTTGGGCTGCATGCGAGGTCCTCTCGTCGACGTAGCCGGCGTAGTAGCAGAAGGTGTGATCGGATGGGCCGCAGAGCCCCCGGGAAAAAAGATTGGCGAGGGCCTGACGATTGGGTGGCCGGGTTTCATCGCCACCGATTCCTTCCGCCGTCATGAAGTTCGGATACGTCCGCTGCCAACCGGTCATGCGGTATTCGTCATGAACATCGACCATGATCTTATACTTGGCGCACTTGACGATCGCCTCGTGCCTCCGGTGGTCCATTTCTGGTCGCCGTGTTGGACGAATCCGAATTTGAGGCCAGCGATGCCCCACTTCTGGTAGATCGGTAGCAGGTTGTCCAGGTCGGCCTCGAGGTGGCGACGGTTGACATAGAGGATCACCCCGATTCCTTTTTCCTTGGCATACTTAATCACGCGCGGGAGATCGAGATTGTTGCGGGCGACCGTGCTGGCGTCCGATTCCTCCTTGTTTTGATCGCCGTACCAGCCTGCGTCGAACTCGATGAACTGCATGCCATACTTCACGTAGAAGTCGACGCAGGCGAGTCCGCCATCGGTGGACAGGGTGACATCGCGGATGACTTTTCCGGGCATGATCCAGCTGGTGTCCGCGATCTTGTTTGGCTCGTTGAGATTGAGAAAGAGGTCGTTGTTCTCCAAGAGATCGCCCGCGCGATCACCAGCCATGATCACCCGCCATGGTGTTTTGAAGGGGAGCTTGCTCACCACGGGACCATGCAGTTTTGAAACCAGGGGGTGCGGTTTGGAAGGGGATGGGCGCAGGCGCATTCGGGCGAAGTCAACCATTGCGGCTTCAGCAATCGCGATTAGTTTAACTCCTTCTGTTTCCAAAAGACAAGGTCGCTCCACGGGATTCCGGAGCTCGCTCAGTTTCTTCTAGCTGTATTTTCCCTGCGCGGAAGTGACGGCCCAGACATCGTGGTCCTTCCCAAAGCTGGATTCGGTGGCCTCCGCGTCGATCCTAATTTCGGAGACGTCGTCCTGCTTTGCGATGACATAGCGAAAGGCGATTCCTTGATCGTATGCGCCATTTGGTGAGGAGATCTCCTGCCATTCGGCTACCCCGGCGAGACCGAAGATACTTGAAACAAAGGCGAGAGTGAGAGAGGTAATGAGTTTGAGAGAAGATCGAATAGGCATCATCGTCGGAATAAAAGTTATGAGAACAAATAGAAGGGTGGGTGCAGGCTGGCAAGATAATCGGAGCGTCGTTGAGGATCGGGAGTAAGAATGCTGATTGCCCGCTGTTCGCGAATACGCCCTGCTCCTCACCGAGCTGCCAATTATTGCTAGCAATTGGGTTTGAAAAGGTATGGAATCCCCTGTTACATTAGTAATCCGTAGACTGAAACGATCATGAAAAACCTAATTTGGCCTCCGCTGATCCTCCTTTTCGGATTGGCTCTCGTCCTGACCGCTCTTTCCTTTTCCGCTGACAATGGGAAACCGAAGCCGACCCGCGAATTACTTCCCATCCCGGACAAGCTCGTGGTTCTAACCTTCGACGACGGCAATAAATCCGATTTCGTCAACGTCCCCAAGGTGCTCAAGAAGCACGGATTTGGGGCAACCTTCTATGTCACCGAGGGATTGGGGTTTCTCAAAAAAACGCAGAATCACCTCTCCTGGGAGCAGATTCGCCAACTCCACGAGATGGGCTACGAAATTGGAAATCACACCCAGCATCACCGTAATGTCACTCGCTTGAAAGCAGAGGAGTTCGAGGCATCGCTCGCACACATCGACAAGCGTTGTGCCGAAAACAAAATCACCAAACCGGTGACTTTCTGCTTCCCTGGATTTCAGGACAATCATGCCTCCGTGAAAGTGTTGGTGAAGCATGGCTTTCTTTTTGCCCGACGCGGCGTAGGGCCCGAATACAAAGACCCCGGCAAAGGAGCAAGAGGTCCGGCCTATGATCCAAAAGTCGACGATCCTCTCCTTGTTCCCACCACCGGCTACGCCGGACCCGAATGGAAAATGGAAGACCTCAAATGGGCGGTCGACCAGGCCGAGAACGGAAAGATCACCGTGCTCTGCTTTCACGGCATCCCCGCCATCGAGCATCCCTGGGTCAATACTGACAATTCCCTGGCAGGACACGCTTTTATTGAAAGACACCATGGAACAACTGCGGCCTAATGTGACACAGGAGATAATAAAAGACGGCATGATCACTTCATTAAAGGCATTTTGGCGAGAGACGTTTGCCTGGAGTGTGGTGATACCGACTCAGACGAAAACGAGGAAGATTCAAGGCCGTTTTACAAAGCTTGCTTTCGCAAGCGCTCTTCTCTTCCCAACGACCGCACAAGCTGAAAACCCTTCTACAAAGGTGGGCGACTTCAAGAAAGGGATTCAGCCCATTCTTGAACAGCATTGCTACGATTGTCATGGTCGAAAAAAGACCAAGGGCAAAGTCGATCTCACCACATACGCCTCATGGGCAGATCTCGAGAAGAATCCCCAACTGATCGAGAAAATGATCGAGGCATTGGGAAAAAACGAAATGCCTCCCGAGGAGGAAAAACAGCCCAGTGACAAGCAACGCAAACTCATGGTGTTGGAGCTCGATAAGGCTTTCAGAAATGCCGTGGCACACGACACGCCGGTGATCCCGTTAAGACTGCGACGCATGAATCGCTTTGAATATAGCAACGCGGTCAAGGATCTCTTTGAGCTCAAATCTTGGGTCTATTCCATCAACGATCGCATCATCAGAAATCACAACGATTATTTCAGGCCGGAATCAGGCCAGATGCCCAAGGTCGTCAGAGTCGGCAATCGAATCATGGGACTGCAGCAATTGCTGGAAGATCGCTTACTGGGTGTAGTGGCCTTTCCCAAGGATCCTCCGGCAGAAAATGGTTTTAACAATCGTGGCGATCACCTGAGTTTGACTCCAGTCCTCATGGAATCCTTTCTGGAACTCAGTCGGTCCATCGTGCATGCAGAAAATTTCGAAGAGAATTGTCGAGTTTGGGATGAGTTGTTTGAAGATCCGTCGAGCACAAAACTCAAGCAACCGATTGAGAACATTGCGCATCAGCGAATCGAGAAATTTCTTCTGAAAGCGTTCAAATCTCCCGCCGATGAGAAAACGCTGAAGCTCTACACGGGGTATTTTGACAAACAATACCAGAAGAGCAGTGATTTCACCCGGAGCATGAAGGATATCGTGTCGGCGGCCTTGGCTTCTCCGAGGTTTATTTTCGTTCACAACGAAACAGATCAGGCGTCCCCCAATCAGGCCTCATTCAATCTTGCCACGCGTCTCTCGCTGTTTCTATGGAGCTCTATTCCCGACGATGAACTTCTGGAATTGGCAGGGAAAGGGAGGCTTCACGAGATCGCGGTGTTGAACGAGCAAGTGGATCGCATGCTCAATCATCGTCGTGTGAAAAACTTCTGCGACAGCTTTGCGCCTCAGTGGTTGAAGCTAAACAATGTTGTGTCGGCATCACCTAATTTCAAAGCGCACCGGGAATATTATTTTGGGGGCGACGACAAGATCTCCTACAAAAGAGGGATGCATATGATGTTGGAGCCGCTCTTGAATTTTGAGACGGTCTTCATTGAAAATAGACCCATTTCGGACTTGGTGGATTCCGACTTCACTTATCGCAGTCACTTGTTGAGCGAATGGTATCAGGGCAGGGCGGCGACCTATGGGATCAATGTGAACCTGCGCGACATTGAGTTCACGCGGACGCCGCTCAACGACCGAAAATATGGCGGCGTGATCACGACAGGGGCTGTCATGGTGATGACTTCAAGTCCGTTTCGATCACTCCCAATCACGCGGGGCGCTTGGGTCTCTTCGGTCATCTTCAACGATCCTCCCGAGCCTCCGCCCGACGATATCCCTAACTTAAAGGCGGATGACGAAACGCTTCAAAGGGAAGGTTTGACGGTTCGGCAAAAACTGAAACAGCACAGCAGTGACACGCAGTGTGCGGGCTGCCATAAAAAGATCGATCCCCTTGGGTTTGTCCTGGAAAATTACGATTTGCTGGGTCGGTGGAGGGACGATTACCGAACCGGCTTGAAGGTGGATGCGAGCGGAACATTGTTTGGCAAACATGAGTTCGAGGATGTCGTTGGATTCAAGGACGCGGTCCTCGCTGAAGAAGACGTATTTGCGAAGGCCTTCGTGGGGCACCTTTTATCGTATGCCTTGGGGCGAGAGCTGACTTTTGCTGATCGAGTTGCGATCGGTGAAATCGCAGAGGCGAGTAAAAAAGGCCACTACAGAATGAGAGCCGTCATCAAAAACATTGCGGTCCATCCAATATTTACCCAAATTAAGAAGCAATGAAATCGATCGACCGTCGAAAATTTCTACTTGGGGCCAGCGGCAGCGTAATGGCTCTCCCTTGGCTGGAGATGTATGCTGCGGATCCGAGAACTAAGAAAGAGAAAGAGCCGTCATTACGTTTCGCCTCATTTTATTCGCCGATGGGCTTTGTGAGAGATCACTTTTTTCCAGAAAAGGACAACCCTGACTTTCTCTCGATGCCCACCCTGAGCCCACTCAAAAAAGTGGGCAGCAAAGTCACCCTCATCACCGGGTTGTCCCGGGTCAATGTGAGAGGGGTCGATGTTCACAATCAATGCAGTTCCTGTTACCTCTCCTCGGCCGATCCTCATGGCAAACTCAAGTCGCCTTACCCGATGGACCGGACGCTGGACCATCTCATCGCAGACCAAGTGAGCCATCGGACGCCGATTCGATCCATGGAGCTGAACTGCAATAGTTTCAAAGATCTCAAGGAATCGATCTATTTGGACAACATCTCCTGGTATGGCCCGGAGCATGTCGCGACTGCGATGAAAGATCCCCTTCAGGTCTATCAGCGTCTTTTCAAGACGAGCAACTCGGACAAAGATATCACCGATTTGATTTTGGCAGATGCCGCCAACTTCAAGAGGAATCTGACGCATGACGACAAGGACAAGTTGGATGAATACTTCGATTCAGTGCGAGAAATCGAACAGCAGATTGAGAAGTTGAACAAATACTACCGTGTCCACAAGAGAGCGGACGTGACGGAACCCGATGAAGAGCCCATGACCCGCGGGGAATACATCAGACTGATGGGCAAACTCCTTGTGGTGGCATTTCAAGGCGACCTGACTCATGTCGCCACCTTCATGCTTGCGCCCGAAAGGTGGGGTTCGCCTCAACTCTACCATGAATTGAACTTTTCCAAATCACATCATGGACTCACGCACGGCCAGAACGACAAAAGTGTGAAGAACTATCTGGTGCAAGTGGACCGGTTTTACGTGGAGTTGTTCGCGGAAGTTCTGGAGCAGATGGATGCGATCACGGAGGGGGAAGGGACGCTCCTGGATCATTCCATGGTCACCTTGGGTTCAGGATTGGGTGATGGACGGGATCACACCATGAATGAGCTCCCCATCATCGTGGCGGGCTCTGCCAACGGTAAACTCAAGACAGGTCGCATCCTCAATTGCCCCGGAAATACCCCTCTCGCAAATCTGTGGTTGTCACAAGCACAATTGATGGGGACGGGCATGACGCAGTTTGCCGATAGTACCGGACCCTTGAAAGGCTTGCTCGTTTGAGCCGAATCCGACTTCAGCGTGTCAGCGCCAGAGTGATTTCACGAGGACAGTCCATGTATGGAGAGGGCTCGCATTGTCACTTCTCGTCCCATTCTCAGGCCTGCCTTACCCCTCTTCTATGGCGCGGCCGGCCCCAACCCAGAACCGCTTCACTCACCCCCCTCCCCCTCTTGATCACCTCCGCCACCCGCATGGCCGGGATCCCGGCCCTCTTCTTCCTCCGGTCCCGCCCCTGCTCCTCGCCCTCCTCGAACAAGACCCACCCGATACCTCCGCGCTACCGGACTCGTATCCTGGCCTTGTGAAACCAGCAGACGATTCGTCCACCTAATCCCCTACCGGGATGTTGATAATTTTGTCCAGCATACGTTCGGTCCCGCGAAAAAACTCTCGACGTGCAGCGGCGACACCACAAGGGCCTGGCCGATGTTGTCGAAGCCGTCTGAGACGTTGCTGACCATGAGCAGAAGCAGGGCAGTCAGCGATCAAGCTGTTCGTTGGATCTGAGTGAATGATTTGATCATAGTCCTCGTGTCTTATTAGAATTTCAGATCGACGCGTTGACCCGTGTATTGAATCAATTTGGTCACGCCATCAGGAATAAGTTCAACCTGGAACGTGCACGTGGCCGTCTGCCTTGACGCCGGCTCGATGCTCAGCTTTTTGGCCGCGTCGTCCCACTTGATCAGTGTCTGGACTGAATCGCCTTTGAGGTAATCAAGGCTGTTGCCGTCGTCGTCGTAGAGCGTGTATTTGCCGTCAGCGCCCCGGTAGATCTTGAACGTTGTAGGCTCGTCGACCTTTTGTCCAGTGTAGTGACGGATGGGGGCGACCGGCACGATCGCGCCGGCGCGAAGATAGATCGGCATAGTGGCCAGATCCACGGCGCGCTGCACGGTGCGACCGCCGATCTCGAGCTTGCAGGTCCACCAGTCATACCACTTCCCTGCAGGCAGATAGATTTCGCGGGTCGTCGCGCCCTTTTCGTAGACCGGAGCAATGAGCATGTCGCGAGCCCAGAGATACTCATCGCCGATTCCCCGAGCCTGCTTGTCCTTCGGGTAGTGCAGCCACAGCGACCGCATCATGGGCATCCCGGTTTCGCGGGCTTCCCAGGTCAAGGTGTAGTTGTAGGTCAACAACTGATACCGCAGTTCGATGTATTTCTTGGCGATCGGTTCGACGGCGGGGTTGTTCATTTGCGACTTCGGCTGGATGTAGCTTCCTGCACCCGGACCGGGTTCGCTGAGTCCCCATGTCCAGGGAAGACGATTTTCCCACCCGCGACCATGGCACCGCATCAGCGAATTGAACGCGGCAAACTGCACCCAGCGCACATACAGTTCAGCCGAGTATTCATCCGTCGTATAGAACGCACCGATCTCGGAGTTCCAGAACGGCGAGACACTCAGGGAGTGATTGATGCCAATGCCGATATGGATCTGGAGCGTGCGCCACGTCGCGAGCGGATCGCCCGGCCACATCCAACCGCCCCACCGGGCGATGCCAAGATAGCCGTTACGATGCAGGCTCCAGGGCCGCACGTTGGGTTGCTTGGAGAGTGGCCCGGTGTAGTAGAGTTCGTGCCGTTTCATGCGCTCATGGATGTTGAACCAGTCGCCCTCATCGGGCCATCAGGCATCGACCCCAGCATCGATCAACGCATTGTGCTCATTCCAGTAGTTCTGAATGTGGGTGTTGTCGAGTGTCTCACCCAGCTTGGCCGGAATGGATCGTTGCAAGACGATCACGGTCCCATGGGATCATAGGCATCATCACCTTGACGTTCCGCTTGTGCAGATCGGCGAGCACTTCTTTGGGGTCGCGTTTGAACACGCCGGGATTGAATTCGAAAGAGGGCTGCTTCTTGTTCTATCCATTCGGGGTGAACCCAGTGCCCAGATAGCAGACGCTATCGAGAGGGATCTCTTTCTCTCTGAAGGTATCGATGACTTCCAGCATCTGCGTTTCGCCCCTCAGATTACGGTGCGACTGCTGATAGCCCATCACCCACTTCGGCGGCAGCACCGCCTGGCCGGAGAGGGTCGAAATGTCCTTCATGAAGGCCGGGGGATTCTGTGTGTCAAAGACGAAGACATCGTAGGTGCCCGGGATAAAGTCCTGGCAGGGTTCCTTTGCGTCCGCTGATCATTCATAGATCCTATCACTCCCGGCGATGCCAAATCTGGACAGATCATTTTCACTTCTTCTTCCTCGGCGCGCTTTTTGACTTCTTTTGTTCAACCGACGATTGGGGCACATCGTCGTCAGTTCAGACCGGATGGGCAGGCAGTGCGAAGCTTTCGATCAGGATATCGTCAAGATAGAATTCCATTAACGATCCTTTGAGAAGTAAGCGAAATGCTGCCGGGCTCCCGAACTTCATCTCTCGGTCAACACGCTTCTCAGATTTGAAGCCCGTGCCGTCCGCTTTCATCGGGCCCAACTCAGCCACCCCGGTGCTGACGATCAACAGGCCGGCTCCCAAATCATGTGTGCATTCAATGTAGACCCCGCAGCGCGCCGAATCCTTTGCCTTCGGCAGCCTCAGGGTTCCTTCCATAAGGATTCCCTGTTTCGTATCAAAGGTATTGCCGAGCAAGGCGACAGCGGCTTTGGAATCAACCGGCCTTGCAACCGCGATTGGCCGATATTTTCCTCAACCAGCGGGTAGGTCGCATCAACACAAAGGATTCGAAAGCTCTCGCTCAGCGCTACTTGTTCCATTATTTCGGAAATCGGATTTCCGAATGGTTGATGGAGGTATTTTCAAACAGGAAGTGATACAAAGAAGAGAAGGTGAGAATAGTCTCTCCAAGCATCTTTCAGCGAGTCCAGAACATCTCTTGTCAATGAAGGTTGAATTATCACTCAAACCCACGGAGCAGTATGTCGTCGAGTTGAGGAGCCCTAACTATCAGCCCTGAACCTACGCCCGAAATCACTTTTTCTATTCTCTCACGGTTCATTTCAGATTTGCTCAAACCGTGAAGGCTGAAAACAGACGCAAAACCCTACCCGCCAATTTGGCCTAATTTCACTAATCATGCCTGACTCAGCCTCCATCGTCTCCAAAGTCTGGAACCACCCACCGTCGCTCTCCGAGCTATGGCGGACAGGCAACCCCATCCCGCAAAAATTTGCCTGGTCCGAGATGAGCAGCAAGAGCGGCGACGAGCTCGAAATCCACTACCGCCACACCCTCGAGAACCTCGGCAAAGAGCCCGGCCTCGTCGGCATCATCTTCCGCAAGGCCCAGAACAAGATCTCCAACCCCTCCGACCTGCAGCGCGTCATCAAGATGATCGCCGACGAGGATTAGTCCGGGATGGACGTCGACATCAAGGGCGCCATCTACGAAGGCCTGCTCGAAAAGACCGCCAGCTCCTCCGACAAGGGCGCCGGCCAATACTTCACCCCGCGCGCCATCGTCGAAGTCATAGCCCGCCCCCGGCCAGCTCATCGGCGAGCCCGCCTGCGGCACCGGCGGCGTCCTCCTTGCCGCCCACGACTTCATCTCCGCCCACCACAAGCTCGACAAAGCCCAGCGCAAGCACCTCAGCACCGCCGCCCTGCGCGGCAACGACATCGTCCCCGCCGTCGTCAGCCTCTGCGCGATGAACCTCTACCTGCACGGCATTGGGATGCCAACATCAGCAAAGAAGGGCGACTTGTCCTCCGAAGCCTTGGCGAAGGAGGGCGCCCCCATCACCGAAGCCGACGCCCTCGCCCAGCCCAGCGGCAAGAAATTCGACATGATCCTCGCCAACCCGCCCTTCGGCAAGAAAGGCGGCTACACAATCGTCGGCGACGACGGCAAGATCAGCACCGAGAAACAGGAATACGAGCGCGACGAGTTCTGGGCGACCACCAGCAACAAACAGCTCAACTTCCTCCAGCACATCGTCAGCGAACTCAAGATCGGCGGCCGCGCCGCCGTCGTCCTCCCCGACAACGTCCTCCCCGACAACGTCCTCCCCGACAACGTCCTCCCCGACAACGTCCTCCCCAACAACGTCCTCTTCGAAGGCGGCGCCGGCGAAACGATCCGCCGTGAACTCCTCAAACGCTGCAACGTCCGCACCCTCCTGCGCCTCCCCACCGGCATCTTCTACGCCCAGGGAGTCAAAGCCAACGTCCTCTTCTTCGACCGCAAAGAAGCCAGCGAAAAGCCCTGGACCAAAGACCTCTGGCTCAAAGACGAGTCCCTAGAAGACACCGAAAACCTCCCCGCACCCGTAATTCTAGCAGCCGACATCATCGAATCCCTCGAAGCCGCCCTCGAACAATCCCGGGGAGTGGAGGACGCATTAGTTTCACCTGAAGACCAGCCATGACCCGAGGAAAGACCTTTCAACTCTTCCTTCCCGACGGGAACCCGCGTGGAATGAAAGTTGCGGAATTCACCAGCCGAACGATCCAGACAATCCTTGTGCCACGGGCACAACTCGAATTTGCGTGTTCTCGGTCCGAGCTTCGGAATGTCGGAGTCTATTTCCTCTTTGGGAAAGGTGATGGTGGAAGCTTGCCGCTCCTCTATGTTGGGGAAGCCGAGGACTGCGCGACCCGCCTCAAGCAGCACAACAAGCAGAAGGATTGGTGAACGGTCGCCGTCGTTTGCATTTCTAAAACGGCCGACTTCACCAAATCACACGTGAAGTTCCTGGAGTGGCATTGCCACCAACAGGCTGGCGAGGCGGGACGATTCAAAGTGGAGAACTCCAGCACCCCAACGAAATCCCACGTTTCAGAATCGATGGAGGCCGACCTGATGGACCACTTCGACACGATCCAAACGCTTGCCTCGACGCTCGGCTTCCCGCTCTTCGATCGCATCAAGAAAACAAAGGCGAAAGACAAACTGACTTGCAAGGGCAAGAAAGCCCTCGCGACCGGCGAATACACTGACGACGGAGTGGTGGTCTTCGCAGGCTCAATCGCGAATCGCGAGGTTTCAAAATCATCCCACGACTACATGAAGGCAGCGAGCGAAGGTTTGATCGAAGACGGAGTTTTGGAAGTCATTGATGACGATACGCTTCGGTTTACCAAAGATCATATTTTCCCTTCACCGAGCAAGGCTGCCGGAGTCGTCCTGGCGCGCAACGCCAATGGATGGATTGAATGGAAATATGAGGACGGTCGAACGCTCGACGAGGTAAAGAGGAAGGACTGCTAGGAAATACCCATCGTTTCAGTCAAACAACTGCGGGCTCGACTACCCCGAGGACAAACTGATCCAACTCGCCAAGGAAGTGAAGACGGTGGTCGAAGACAAAGCCAAATACACCGACTGGAGCCAACGCGCCGACATCAAAGCCGAGCTCAAAGTGGACCTCATCATGCTACTGGCGAAGAACGGGTATCCGCCCGTGGATCGGGATGAGGTTTATAAAGAAATCTTCGAGCAGGCCGAGAACTTTCAGAAGTTTCAGAATGGGTGATGGTGTCCGCCTGCGCCAAACACGAATCCCTCCAAGACATCCGGATTCCGGCAATCGGTGTTTTCAGTTTCCGATTTAGCTCGTTGGGTGGTCTTGGCTACAACATCGTGGCCACGGTGGACTTTTTCACCCCAGATCCCGGCCAAAACCAACTGCGTGCGATTCATTTTTATTCACAACTCAAGGAAGGCAGAGAACAGTCAAACGCTGAATCTCTTCAGCCATTCCTGCCGAAAGCTCGGGATTGAATTCCTCCCGATCAACAGTCGGACCTTTGACTACTTCGAGATCCCTGAACTCGGAGCCGATGACATCCTATACCGAGGGGGCACCGGGGACCGGGCCCAAGCCTTTGAGAAGCTGATGATCAATGACTCCTGCCGTCATTTCTATTCCCATTGGGATCATTCCCTTCGAGGTCGTGGCACGACCTTCTACTATCATCAGAAACACGGCCTCCCTGCGATCCCGTCCATCCCCCTGATCCCCTGGAACCGGAAGGAAGCGGAGAAGTTCGCCGCGCAATTGGGCGGGTTTCCCATCATCGTAAAGGCCCTCGGGAATTCTAAAGGCGTCGGAGTGATGAAGGTGGATTCCCAAGAGGGCTTGGTCTCAATCTGTGATTTCCTTCGCGGACAGGGCACCCGGGTCATCCTGAGAAAATTCATCGAGCATGATCACTACGGACGGCTGATCGTCATCGGCAACCAAGTCGTGGCAAGCAACCGCTGCGGCTCGCTCGATGGAGACTTCCGAACCAATACCTCAGACACCCCGAACGGTAAGCCCTTTGTCTTCACGAAAGAGCAGCAGCAGATCGCAATCGATACGGTTTCGGTGCTGGGACTAAAGTTCGGGGGAGTCGATCTCTTGTTCGATGCCGACGGGAACGCGCACATCGCCGAGGTGAATTTCCCCACCGACTTTGGCTGTTGTCAGGAGATCACCGGAATCGACATCGCCACCTTGATGCTGGAATTTGTATCCGGTCTCGAAAGGCCTTCTTAGCTCCTGCCTCAGAAAGATCCCAAGTTTTCGAACCTGATCAGTATTGCTCGGCTCTTTTCACGGCAAGCTCCAGGCTTGCTGAAGTTTTTTAAATCAAGTAACTTAAGATCAAGTTACTTACAAATGAAAACCCAGCAATCCCAACTTCAACGTCTGGCGCGGGAATCATGCCTTCTGCGTGAAGAGCAGCTGCGCGAAGCTGGGATCAGTAGCACCGTCATCTCGCAGGCCGTCAAGGCCGGGGAACTCATTCGGCTGTCGCGCGGGGTTTACCATCATCCTGAGGCTGAAATGGATGAAAACCTGAGCCTTTCCGAAGTGGCGGCGCGAGTCCCCCAAGCGGTCATCACCCTTCTCTCGGCTCTGCAATTTCATCAGATCGGATCCCAGCAGCCCCACGCCGTTTGGATTCTCCTCAAACAGAACGCGGTCACCCCGAGGATCGACTATCCGCCGCTCGAAGCCGTCCGCAGCAAAATGGCCGCTTCCTTTTCGGAGGGCGTCGTCACCCATACCCTCAATGACATCCCGACCCAGATCACCAATCCCGCCCGCACGGTGGTCGATTGCTTCAAATACCGCAGTCGGGTCGGACTGGATGTCTGTCTTGAAGCACTCAAAGACGTCCTCAAAAACGGCGTAAAGCCTACGGAGATCATGGACTACGCGAAAGCCCAACGCGTCACGAGTGTGATCCGTCCCTACCTCGATGCCCTTGTCTGAAGCATGAACCTCGTCGCCTCACTCCAGGATCGCCTCAGGAATCAGGCACGCCAGACTGGCATTAGCTAGAGCGAGTCCCAAATCCGCCCGTCCCTGCAACCACGGGGAAAAGCTACCCTTAAGAAAATGACAAGGAGGGCGTTTTTGCCCTCCCTGTCGCAAAAAAGGGTTCTATAATTGGTTTACCACAACAAATTATGACCGTTTTGCCTGACCCACTTTCCTACACTGTGCCGTTTCGTCCAGTTCCCTTTGTCATTAATCCGGCAAAAAATGACCGCAACCATCGCATCGAGCTGGAATTCATCGACGAACTCATCACCCGCAGTGGTCTCGACGACCTCGTTATCAGAGCCGTCGTCGATGAGCGCCGCAAAAACACCCCGGAAGGCAAGGATCCCGACCGCGGCCTCCAACACTTCATTTCCCATGTGCGCACCGGATTTCGGGCCGGCCTCTTGCCAGCCCACCTCGGCACCACCGCCGTGCGCGACCTTGAAATCAGACTCGCCGACAGTCCACTCTCTCAATGGTTCTGCTTTATCGATAACTTTGGTGGAGTCAAAGCCCCCTCCAAAAGCACCATTGATCGCTCCAAAAATCTCTTCACCGATGGCGTCCTCGACCAAGCCTTCCAACACCTCCTGCGCCAAGCCGCAGAAGAACCCGAACACCTCGATCCCGACCTCGAAATCCTCGTCAACACCCTCGGCTTCGAGATCCCCTCCAACCTCCTTGAAGTTTGGGATGACACCACCTGTCTCGCCCCCAACATCCACTTCCCCGTCGACTGGGTCCAGCTCGCCGATGCTTCCCGGACTTTACTCAAAGCGATCCGCGTCATCCGCAAACACGGCCTCAAAAACCGACTCCCAAAAGACCCCGAAAAATTCTTAAGCGAACTCAATCAAATTAGTATTAACCTCGGCAACGCCCGCCGCCGCATTGATAGCAAAAAAAGGCGTAAATCCTTTGCCCCAAAGCAAGCTTGGCAAAGCACTGACCTACGCCCGAAACCAATGGCATAAAATGGAGGTCAGCATCTTGAGAGCGGACCTGGAAGTGGACAACAACCTGATCGAAAACGCGATCCGTCCCCTCAAACTAGGTTTAAAAAACCACCTCTTCATGGGCAGCGCCGAAGCTGGAAAAGACAGCGCCCTCTTCTATACCCTCATTGAGAATTGCAAAGTCCATGACCTCGACCCCGAAGCCTACCTCGTGGAAGTCATCGAAGCCCTGCGGGATCCCGCGATGATCCCGCGAGCCGCCGAGCTGACTCCGGCAGCCATTGCTGCGGCCAAGAACGCCGCAAGCGAACTAAAAACCGCCAAAGATAAGGGCGCTTCAGCCAAATATCCAGCTCGGATCAGATGCCCAATTTTAAGACGCTTACGTTCTAACGCAGCAGACCCTTAATCCAACACGGTCTTCTATTCCAGATCAAGCGGGTCAAAGGTCGGAATTGGCGCCTCTTCGGGTTTGTAGACTTTGAGCAAAACCTTGCCAGCACGAGCCTGGAGCGCTTTCCATCCGTAATAGTTATCTTCCTTCTTCATGTGGGCAGACGGACCACCACGGAGATGGGTCACTTCCATGTATTCGATGACATCACGGATGGCCTTGGCGGCAATCTTCGAGTCGGCAGACGAGAGTTTTTTCATTCCCTCGGCATTGCCAATGAGGCTTTCCGCGGCGTCCCCCACCCCTTTTTCGAGGCAATACATCAGCGTCCGCAGCGCGCGTGCTTCATGCACGTTGGCGAGGAAAGCGATGAGGCGTTTATCGAGGGAGAGCTTGAGCATCGGCTCGGCAAAGTCGAGGCGCTGGGCGTTGGTGATGTCACCAAATCCTTTTGGCCCGAGCACCATGCGGCGCACCGACTGGGAAGCGACAACTCTGGCGGTCTGCTTGTCGAGCTTGGCAAGCTTAAGCATCAGGTCGTCTGCGGCGCGACCGGGTGAATAGGACAAGGCAAAGATAATCTCTTCGAGCTCAGCCACGCTGTCCGTGCCGGCGGCTCTTGCCAAGGCTGCGATGCTCTCTGGGTCGCCGATCTGGGCGAGCAGGTAAAACAGGGAGGGACGCACGATGTCGGTGGCATCTGCAATCATCGTAATGACCGCATCGCGCACGCGTGAAGCGCGGGCAGGATCTTCACGTTGGGAAAGTAGCGCCTGCTCACAGCCGCGCAGGTCCTCTTGTGTGGTCGCCTGTTTTAACTGGGCCAAGATTTGCGGTAATACCTCATCGCCGCCGAGAGTGACCGCTGTTTTCACGGCAGCCTGGCGAACCCGTGGCTCCTTGTGTTTCATCGCACCTTTGGCGAGTGCGAGACCTGCATCAGCTTGAGTTTTGGCAAACGTCTCAAGAATACCGACTGCAGACGCAGGATCGGTGCTTTGCGAGAACAATGCCGCGAGGGGCTTTTCGGCACCGATGGTAACGAGTTCCGCTGCCAGTTTTTGGCTGTGCTGGCGCAACCTCCAGTAGTCGTGACCAAGATACGGCATAAGATCCTCCAGAGCGTCTTCGCCGAGGGTCTCGTTCAGGAAATCCATTGCCGCCATCTTACGGAAGTAGTTTTTCCGTGAGGGATCTTGTAGCTCGGATCGGCACAGCTTAATCTTGGCACCCGTGCCGTCCAGGGCCTCAAGTTTGCTCTGGAACATCTTCTGCACGTCGGGGCCGATACTCGGCAGGGTGATTAGTTTTTTCTCCGCCACGATGAGGTCATAAAATTTAATCATATCGAAGGGGACCTTCTTATCCCCCTCAAGCTTGATGACTTGCTCCAGGGGATTATCAGTAAGGATCACGCCGAGTGGCTCGATAAACTCATGGAAAGCGGCCGGTTGTTTCTCGATCGCATCGGGATCGATCAGGTTGCGTTTGAAGCCGACATGCGGACGGATGTGGCGCGGGATCGCGGCCTTCTTCAGCAAGCGGTGAGCGGTCGCATAGACCGCTTCGCGGTAGCCGAACTTGCCAAGCATCCCCTGTGCGGGCTCACAACGATTGGCGAACATCTGCTCCACGATCTGTTCTTCTTCGGCGGCGAAGGTCAACGGCCCCGCAATTTTAACGATGGTCTCCTTGTCCCACACCTTGGTGCGAGAAGTCACGAAACCACGACCTCCAACGGGGTCGAGCACCAGCACGTCTTCGATCGCCTGGCGAACCAGCTCCTCGTCGAAGCCGGATTCAAATGGCGTATTCCCGAGCTTGGTTGCCTTGGTAAAAAGGGCGGTTTGAGAAGCATTCCGGACACTGTTAGGTGCCACTAGTCTCGGCTCGGCGACCGTTGCCTTCAAGATTGCGAGTTGGCTTTCCTTGTCGTCGGTGCTCTTGGAAATCACCTTCACGGCGGTGATGCGCACGAAGTCTGTAGGATCATCGAGTAATTTGATGACCTTGGAAAGATGGGAAAGGACGGTATCGCCACCGCAGGCTTCGAGAGCTCGCAGGGTGCCGTCACGGAAACGGGCATCCTTGCTCTCGAGCAGTTTAACGAGGCGCGGTGCGATTTCCTTTTCCCCGGCTTGGAAACGTTTCCCTAGCTCTTTCGCGACATCGCTTCGGAATTTTGGATAAAAGTGGTTGAGTAAGTCAAAAAGCTCGTCGGTCTTGCGCTCTCGCATTGGAGTTCCGGACTTTTCCTTCAGCCAAGGATCATTGAGTGCCGAGCCAACGCTCGTAAGCAGTTGCTTGATCTCACCTTCGGAAGCATGGATGGGCTCGCCGATTTCTTTTCCGGTGATGAGCGTCTGTTTGAGGGTGACCGCCTGGTGCAGGATCTCGGTGGCCGTGGGATCTCGCAGGGCCTTTTGATAGCCGGTCGGCGAGTGGTAGGCGAAGCTGCCATCAAACATCCGGCAGAGGGTGCGGCGCCAGCGAAGGTTGCGTTCGTTATACATGCGGACTTTCGGACCACACATCGCGGCCGCCCAAGACGACCAATTGCCATGATAGTCGTGACCATGGCCGCCCCGGCGGGTGAAGGCACAATTACTGGACAGCATGGAGAAATACTTGGCACCGTAGTCGTCGCCGAGGAGTTTTAAGGAAAAGGCAACGCCGGTGTTCTTACCGTTACTGTCGTCGGATCCGTAGGCCGGGTGATCGCCGTAGGGAATGCAGCCCTGATCGACATAAGAGCTGAAAAAATCTTGGGCACGCTTGATCGCCTGATCGACCTCGGGATGCTCGACGCCAAGTTTTTTCGCCAAAGTGATGAGGAAGAAGCAGCGATTACCAGCGGCGTTCAGCGCGCCATAGCCGGGATTCATACGATGGAACTCACCACCGTTAAAAGAGGGATAAGCAAAGGTGTGACCCCAGCTTCCCCCGCCACTCTGGCCGAGGGCGGCGTTAATGGCGTATTTGCGCAGGGCGGGAAGAACGAACTTGTCGCCGGTGGCCTCGTAGTAGAGCGCACAATTCAAGCCAGTGAATCCATGGTGCCAGCTCTGGTAGCCTTTACCGCCTTTGTAACCTGGCTCAAACATCGCGCCAGCGGGGACGGTGGGCGGATGCCATTGCTTGGCGTGAGGACCGCGAACCCAGTCGTGCACAATTTTCCGGTGCTCGGGTTTCCCCGAGGCAACCAAGGCGATCGCCTCTAAAATTCCGCCACGGCCACTGCGCCGGTTCTTCGGATCTACCACAAATTTCTTTTCTAACACCCTCCACGCCTCCGCAAGGATCTGAGCCGTCTTCGGGCAGTCATAGGGTGCGGTGTCGCTGTAGTCGGGGAAAGTCCGCAGAGTCAGATCAATCTCGAGTGTGGTGGGGACGATGGGAAACTCATCAAAGCCCTGCGCCTCTTTCGCGCGCGCTTCCTCGGCTTTCCATTCGTAGAGCGAGTTGTCATCGCGTGCCTTGGCAAAGAGCTTATCGATATCGATGCTGACAACATCCTTTCTACCGGTACGCTGAATGTAGTTTTTATCGCGCCAGACCAGAAAGCTAATTTTGCCGGCGTTCTTCTCGCGCTCGGCTTCAATGATGGCCTTGCCAATCAGATACCCCAAGTGACCACCTGCGACAAATTTCTTGCCATTCATTCCGATGAGAACATCGCCAGGTAAGAACTTCCCCTCGGCGGGAGAACCTTTCAAGGTTGCCTGCACTTGGATCTGATCTCCTTTGAACTTACCGGCCATGATCCCAGCGACCCCAGTTGGCCCGAATGTCCAGATGTCGGGGCCGTATTTCCCCTCTGGAATTGTCTCACCCTTGGTCAGATCGGGGAGCTTCGCAGGCCTCTCGTTCTGCTCACCTGTGAGTGCTCCCTGATTGGCGATGGCCTCCATCTGTTCGGGCGTGAGCGTGCGCTCGTCTGCAGGAGCCACGGCGACGAGGCCTGACAGTAAAATGAGAATCAGGACTAAGTGTGTCTTCATGATGGAATGGGCTCTCCTTCGAGTCCGGGTTGGTTGGACTGAGCCTGCCCTGCTTTCGAGATTTTTTCCCGAAGAATGAGAATCGAAAACCCAGTCGCAAGAGCCAGCTTCATCGACTCTTCGCGGGTTTGCCGGGGCATTGGAATCGAAAGGTCCCAAACGAGATGGGCAGTTTGAGAAACCTTGGCTCGCGAAAGGGTCCGTTGCTCGAGCTTCGCCAGAAAACCGGCAAGCAATTTGAGAGCTCTTTCCGAGTCAGCAACCACAAACGAACTGCGTCCGTACCATACAGTTTCAAAGATGAAATCATCATCAATTTCAGCACTTGCAGGAATCAATTCCTCCCTCCCACCAATGAATGGCAGCCGTCTCAGTGACTTGGGAAATTTGGCGACCCGGGCGGGATCATCAGTCAGGTAGACAAATGAATCACCACGCTTCACCAGCCGCGCTAACTCGCTCCGGGCTGATTTTCGATGACGCTTCTTTGAAACCACCAGAGGCGGCATGGGAGTCAGGGCATTCAGCCATGAACTCGGTAAAGGGAGAGGCCGTGAAGCTTTCCCATAGAGATTGGCACGCCGGAGATAGTCGTAAAGAACGACACAGATCGCAACCACCAGCAGAATCAAGGTCAGCCGCAGATTCAAGAAATCGAGCCGGTTCGCCATGACCATGTCCGCCTCCGCCATGATGATCGGTTCACTTCCCTCGTCTGGTTCAAATTCCTCGGATTGCACCCCGGCAATCACGTCTTCGCCACCAATCTCCGACTCAAGGCTACCGTCTCCCCCGCCACTGGTGCGGGTCTTCTTTTCCTTCTTCCACTCGGGTTCGCCAAAGCCACCCTGTTTTTCGAAATATTTAAGATCGGCATCGTCCATACCCGCTCGATCAAGGAAATCGTTGCTCCCGTCCTCTGCGAAGCGGATCTTGGACACTTCGTCGCCACGACTCTCAAGCAAGGCCTGTTGTTTTGCCTGTTCTAGAGACGCCTGCTTCACAAGCTCTTCGCTCCGGTCGGGTTGAATCCGATTCACATAGCCCTTCGAATTAAGTCTCGCACAGACAAAAGACACCACGATCAAAGCCAATGCCACCGTGCCCCACAAGCGGGCCGGCTTCTTCAAATAGATCAACCACATCAACAAGGCTCCTCCCGAGAGAGAAACTCCGAGATAACCAATCTTGCTAAAGTATTCCGGATTCCAATTCATTTTTTGGCTTTGGTGACAGCAGCATCCCAATTATTGAAGGCATAATTGACAAGGTTAACGCCCAAACTCACGGCGGCGTCACGCATCTCGGGTGACACGTCGGTATAGCCCTGGGATTTCCAAGCGTCATTCATGTCGCCCGGGTGATAGAAGGCAACCCAGCGGCCGTCGTGTTTAATCCCCAACGGGCGCCGACCACCGTGATGCCAAAAGGCCGGCGCGCCATCAGGAAAACGGGTGGGAGCTTGGTAGAGCATATCGTCATCAGCGATATCAATCAGCGGCTTGTCGGGAAAGACCTGGCGCATAAAATGGATGAAAGTGCTATGGAAACGGGCACTCCCCGCATCGGCAATGAGCATCCCCCCGTCGAGACAATAGTCACGGAGAATCTCCCTATCGCCCGAACTGACCCGGCCCATGCTTCCGTTGCCAGTCAAATAGACAAAGGGAGGAAATCCGTCCTTGGGATACTTCTTAAGCAATCCAATGGAATGACTCTCGCCCCTCCGGGCGATTTTCTTCAAACCGGTCATCTTGGCGAACGCGCGCAGGAAATTGATATCGGCACCGGTTTCATTCATTCCGTCGTCCCAGCCAGCTCCACCATGATCCAGACGAATGAAGCGGATTTTGTAGTCATCCATTCCGGCCGGCCAGCCACCTTCGGTTCCCCCGCCCTTGCCGATCTTACCCGCCTTGGCAATCGCACCAGCCTCGTAGGTCGCCTGTGTTTGTTTCTCCATTTCCTGATCCACTTCGGTTTCATCCAAATCAGGAATGGCCATGATGATATCGGAATTGGCACGCAGCGTGAGGGTCTTCTTCTTTTTCTTCTTCGGCTTGACCATTTTCACCATTGCCACAACCGGGTTGCCACTTCCCTTCGGAACCTTGTAGGCCTCAACTCGCCCCCCCAAACTGAGCAGCCACGGGATGATGATCAGGATTGTCACGTGCGTGCCAAAACTGGCGTAGAGGCTCCGACGATGACGCGGATCTCGTCCGGGCGTCCGCAAATCCTCGAGAACCCGGTCACCGGACATGGGCTCACCTTTCTTGCTCGTGAAGGCGGCATAAACGGAACGACTCCGCAGCATGACCTTCAGCCAGGCCACATAAAGCGCCACTGCCAGAGCGGGCCAACAGACCTTCCACCAGAGTAATAAAATAGTCGCGCGATCCTGTTTCAACCCATCGATTTCGATCTCGGCATCAAGCACTACAAAAAGCCCGATCCAGACGGTCACGACGTACAAAGTCACCGCGAGATAGACAAGGCTCAGCGAATGCCGCAAAAGATGATAGGTCGCCTTAATCCGAATAAACCCAAGGCCTCCCATGACGACACAGAGCAAACCGGTCAGCCCAAAGGCCTTAAAAGAAAGTCCAAGAGTCCAAACAAGATTACGTGATTCCAAAAGGTCTGCCACCCCGGGATTGCGCTCCAGGAAAGGCTTCAATGCCAATGGACCCCATGACCAAAAAGCCCAACCCAAGGTCGAAAGCATCACGGTCGCCACACAGACCACCATCGCCTTCGAAAGAGACGGGCGTGTTGGAATCTCATCGACCCATTCGGCCGGGAGCTTACTTTTAATGTTAGAATTCATAGTGCCAGACAACCGGCAGAATCAGGGTTTATTTGAAGAGATCCTCCTCGTCGTCTACGACTTTGGGAACTTCGGGGCCGTCCTTCTTCACCTTGAGATCCTTCTCGATAGTCGATTGGGGATCAGGATCCCCCGCTCCGATTTTAGACTCGGGGGAATCCGGCTCCTTAGCCTCCGGCTTCGTCGAGGCCTTCGAACTTCCGTCAGAAAAATTGTTACTGATATCCTGCACATTCAAGCCATGCTCTTCGGCAATTTCGCGCAACGATTCGGTCGCATCTTTCATCGCCAACTCCATTCTTTCCTGCTCACTCAACCCGGAGGTATCCTTGCCCGTGACGGCCTTCATCAGGAACGGAATACTCGTCCCCAAGAGCAGAACGGCATGGATCACCACGGTGAATAGAATGATCGACTTGAAACTTCGTCCCCGGAAGCTCTCCATCAATTCATCCGGTGAGGTTTCGTCGTGACTCGACTGGTTTTTAATCTCTTTGTCTTCCATCTAATTTTTTAACTACTGATTTTTTTCTCCGACGGCTTCTAGGATTCCTCCCGCTTCGGCGATTGCTTTCATGACGGGCTCAAACGTCTCTTTAGGCAGTGCGGCGTCACACTTGAATTGAACATGCCGTTGGTCGTCTGATACCGTACTTGCCAGAACGGCCCGGACTCCCCATTCGATATCTTTGAAGCTCTCGACACGCGCGCCATCAAAGTAGATGACGCCCTCGGCATCAATCGCCACCCGGGCCGCCACCGTCGTCTTCGTTTTCTGAACGTATTCCGAATTCGGAAGGGTGACCTGAAGATTACTCTTATCCTTAGCAACTTCACTGCACACCAAAAAGAAGATGATCAGCAGGAACGCGATATCACCCATACTGGCGATCGGCACTGGAATCGCCCGCCTCTTCTTCTTTCGTTGTCCCCGCTTACTCATCGTTTACTTATCATCCTCCACGAGGGCAACCACGCCACCATTTGCGCTAATGGCCGCAAGGGCCTGAAAATAATTTCCGTATGGAGTGCCCCTTGCGGACTCCAAAAGAATGACCCGCTGATCCCCTTCCCGCTCAGCGAGATCAAGCGCCGCGAGGCGCGCATTGAGTTCGGCGAGATCAACCCTCTTGTCGTTGAACATGATGACATCGTCCTTGAGGTTGATCGTGGGAGTCTTATCCGACTGGGCCTGACTTGATTTCTCTCCGGAGGGAAGATCCGCGGTAATACTTTTTACTTTCACCAAGGTCGTTGCGACAAGGAAATAGATGATCAACAGGAACGCGATATCCGAGAACGAACCGGTCGGGATCTCTCCCGTGCGGTGCTTCTGCTCTCTCCGATTGCGTTTTCTCATGAAGTGTCCCTGGGTATGCTTAGTGGTGGGTCAGGATAAACTCAACGACCTCACTGTTCGCTTCCTCAATCTCAAGTTCGATCTCATCACTCCAACGATTAAAAACACTCTGGGGAATCACCGCGAAAAGCGCGATAATCAGGCCAACCGCAGTGGTAATCATCGCTTCGGCAATACCATTCGCGACCGCTCCACCACTCCCACCGACACTTCCAGCATCGGCAAGACCGGCAAAAGAGGCAATCATTCCAGTCACCGTCCCAGTCATCCCCAACAGTGGGGCCGCGGTGCCAATCGTAGTAAGAACATCGAGTCTACGATTCACCACGCCCATCGCTTGCGTGCTGTGGTCCTCCATCACTTGCCCCACCACGAGCCGCATCGTTTCCGAACTCTCGTTCTTGCCGCGCAAATGTTGGTAGGAACGCAGACCGGCCAGAAGCACCGAGGCAATCGGTCCACGTGCCGTCTCGCACTCGCGGGCTGCTGAGACAATATCATTTTGGCGAAGGTGACCCAGAACCTTCGATCGCAACGAGCGGGTGTTGACCTTCCGGTTCTCGCGAAAGGCAAACCACCGATCATAGACCACGGCGAGACTAATCAAGCTGCACAAGATCAACGGGATCATCAACGGCCCTCCTTTTAATAGATGTTCTAACATAATTCTTTACGGATATTCAGTTACGAGTGTGGGTGGTGATTTTTGATGGATTCAGAATCCGAAGGAGTTCAAGAGCTTCGCGTGGCGAAAGCGGAAAATGGCTGAATTTTAATTCCTCGCCCGGAACAACCACAAATTCGCCGGTGGCGTGATTGTAGTGGCTTTCCCCGCAACTGGAAAGAGGAAGGCGAGCGGTATAACGACGACGCCCCACGGCCAGCATGATGAGTTCATCTGATACCACACAAAGCCACAGAGGCGTCCGCCGCCACCAACGCCCCGTGTCGATTCGGGCGTTGCTGCGAAGACAAAGCTCAAGCTTGGCATCGCCGACTTCCTCGCGGAGGAGTTGTTGTTCCCGTTGGTTCATCATTACTTGGTGCTTTCCTTCAGGGTCTCGATCATGCGTTCCCGAGCCTCTTTTTCGACTTGAATGATTCTCTCGAAGGCCGGATCTGCGAGGCGACCACGGGCATACTTGGCCCATTTACTGTCAGCGAAATCAAAGGTGACACGACGGTAGAGTCTGTAGGCGTCATTCATGGCCTTGCCACGTCCTTTGTAGTTCCCATCCGACATAATTCCGGCGGATCGCTCGTTGCTCAAACCGCACCAATACATCGCCTGGGAGCGGATCGCACGTCCGTCGTATTTCTCATTCTGGTAGACACCTTCAAAGCCCTCAATCGCCTTCACATACTGGTGGGCACGCATGAAATTCTGCGCCGCGCGGAGACCCGCAAGGCCAGCGAGTTTATCGTCAGGGAAACGCGCTTGAAGCTTGGTGAACACCATGGCGGCATTGAGAAACTGCGGGTAGGAGAGTTTATCGAGGCGGAAAACCTCGGACTTCGATTGATCATCCTCGTTCTCCCGCAATGGATCGGCCTGTTTTTTGAGCTCCAACCCCTTTTTCTGAAAATAGCCACCGAGGCGGGACATCACCTCCGGGATGAGTTCGTCGTCGGGATATTTGTAGGCAAGCTTCACATACTCTTCCACCGCATTATCAATCTCACCCATCTTCTCGTAAACGAGCGCGGTCTTGAACTGTGCCTTCGGGGCAAACTCCGTGTCAGGATAGTCGGTGGTGATTTTCATGAAGCGTGCGAGCGCATCTTGATACATGGGCAGCTTGGCTTCCTCGTTTTTCGAAAGATCAGCGTATTCCTGGGAGAGGTTGCCTAAGAGATACTCGGCATGTGCCTGCAGTTCTTCGTCGCGGTGGGTTGCAATCGCCTCGGCAAGGAGCTTCTGGGCGTGGGCCATCTCACGGCGGGCCAAGCTTTCTTGTTCCATCTCACGGTGCTTTTTAGCCAGTTCAAAGAAAGATTCGGCCAAGACGAAGCTCGTCTGCACCGCCATCTCGTCGCCCGTGAATCGCTTACTGAAGGGCTCAATCGTTCCGTCGGCCCCCTTGTTGACGATCACTTGATACGACTGGATTCCTTCCGCAGTTGAATAGGAAATGGAAACATCATCGCCGTAGCGAACCGGGAAGCCGTTGAGCGCGACCGGGGGCAACTCGGCAGGCAATTCATTATCTGCATAACTGAGAGCGAAGACACCTTTGAACACTCCGGAATGAGGCTCGGTTTCGCGCAACTCGTATTCGGTTGTCGCACCACTGGTCGACTTCAACGTCACCGCAGCAGAATCACGTCCCGGCCCAAGGTCGAGACCACGGTCCAGCACCCGGAGGTATACTTTTTCACCGACGAAGGCGCGGTTAAGGGCGGTGTTATAGTTGCCATCCATCACATCGAGGAACCCATGGCTGCTCACTTTGAACGTTGCCGTCTTCCACATCACCTGGCCATCCGCATCCCGATACGGGTAACCGAGGTGCACGATGTCCCCTGCCCCAACAACAAGCCCGTCTGGAATTGCCGAACCCGGCAGCGACTCCGCAGCTTTGTTCGCAAAGCTGATCGTTGGTGGGTCACCCAGAATGAGTGGAATGGAAAACGAGAACCGTCCCTCTTCCAAAGGTGGTTGGTGCGACGGTGAGCGTGGATTGGATCCGACCTGATAACCACTCGGGCTCACAATTTCCGACCCCTCTAATGCACCGGTCAGCTTCATCGTGCCGGGCACGCTGACGTTAAACGACGACTTTGAATCAGCCTTGGCCGCCTTGCGGGCAGCGTCGGTCTGAATGTAAGCCCGGATTTCACTACTCTCTGCGAGTGCGAGATGGGGCACGACCACATCAAAGCGCAGGCTCGCCCCCACCACACCTTGCAGATCCGTCTCGGATAGCTTTTCCTCGCCAATATAGCGGTAGTCCAGGGTCCGGCGCTCCGGGACAATCTCGGGCGCCAGTCTGCTCCCCTTCCTGGTCTTGGGCTGACTTGCGAGTTCCTCCTCGGGCTCTGCTGGCGGGAGTTTTTTGCTGGCAAGGTTGTAAGCGGCCAACGACGGGATTTCGTAATTCGCGTGAGAGATCGTCACCTTACGATCAGTGGGAATACCCGGACTGAGATTCTCTTGATCACGATAAACCGCGGTCAGGGTTCCTCCCTTGACCATCTTGATTTCCGAGGCACGCGATGGCTCCCCTTCTACGGGGAAAATCTTACCGATAAAACGGCCGCTATGCTCCTCGGTCTCCAAGGCCTTTACGGTCGCCTCACCTCCACTGCTGGTCGTAATTTTAAATTCGATCGCATCACGTCGGGGACTGCCGTCCATGTCAGGATCGTTGATAACGATCGCGACGGCATCGTCGAAACGGAAGCGACGAATCGGTTCCAACACCAAGACCCGACCCTCCGTCGTGGTCTCGTAGTTCAGGAAGGAGGCGGAAATCTCCGCGTTGTTGAAGGCAACCGTCAGGCGCTGCTCATGCTTTGAACGTTTGGGCGTTGCGGTGACTGGATCTTCATAGCGGGCGACAATCTGGTCGCCGGGAAGGACTTCCAGCTCCGTGTTCGCACGCAATGCTTTGTAGTCCTGATTCACCGGCAGCAGGGCTTTTCCTCCGCGGTCGCTAAGGGTGACTTTTTTGATCACCGGGGCGACTCCTTCGAAGCCTGCAATGACGAAGCGGGTGAGACGTGCTTGGGTGCGATCACCGAAAGCAATATCGAAGCCGAGGTCACTCTGCGTGATCGCGGCAGGCTGTTGGATCGTGGCACGAACACCCTCCGGGAAAGTAGCCAGGTCGAACATCGCATCCGGGCACGGCACAAGTTTCTCCTGACCTGGTTCGTCGCAGAGCAGGACCGGTTTACGTTTCAGGAAGGAATCGCGCCCCTCATGACGCCAAATCTGGATCTCGTGTAGACCCGGTGCAAACTCACGCGCGATGGTGAGAGGATCTTCCGAGTCCTCTCCTGCTGGCTGGCCGTCGATCAGGAAGATCGTAGGGGTCTTGATCTCCTTGTCTTTCGGCTTCGTGACTTGGGGATATCCCGTTATCTGGAAACGCCGGATCGCGGCGGCCGGCTGATAGAAGAGCGCACGGTACCGGATCAGCCCCGAATATCCCGGGTGGCCAGTATTAACCACCGGAAGTTTCTCAGCGGAAAGGCCTGTCACGGTGGCGGAAAGGTAGTTGATCGAGGCGCGTGCCGAGGTCAGCTCCATAATCTCCGTCCAGTCCTCCGGCAGCTCGCGCCCCTCGGGTTCCGAAACGGCCATTCCTCCGCGATAGGTTGGGAAGGAGGAAAGCTGCGGCCGGCCGTCCCACGTTGCGGCGTCCTCTGTGACGGGGTAGCGGGCCCGGGTTGTCCACTCTTTGCCGTTCATCGAGGTCTGCAACACAAAATGTGTCAGCGCCTGACCAGGACCGCCGGAAGTGAGCGACATCTTGTCGAGCGGCACGTTGTCGTTCAGATCAATCCCGAACGTGCGCATGCTATCCCGGTCACCGATCTTGCCGGACCATCCGGGGTAATCTTTGGCGCTGAGCGCCATGTTCGGGTCGCGGCCCGGCGCGCTCTCGGATGCGAAGGCCAAGGCCTGTGCCCCACTGGTCGGAACAATGGTCTGGAACTCGCCGGTGAAGGGACCGGTCTCAGTCAACTTGAGACGGCGAATCTCATCGCCACTCGAAGTTGTGAGAGTGAGGTAGATTTCATCGATCGCGGAAGTTTTGCTTTGGTCCGGGTCGTTGACACGAAGGTAAACCGGGTTACCGGGCCTCACGGAACGTGTGCCCAGGGCTGCTTGTGCTGTCGAGAGCCCGAGTTCCTCGATATCGAGACGCCGCTCGCCCTCGCGCGGCGGGAAGGCCCCCGCGGCAAGTGCCAGTTGTGCATCCGAGGCGACTCCGATGACAACCTTAGGATCATCTGGCAAATCGTCCATCTTGGCCCGAAAGCGTTTGGAGTAACCGAAACGGATCTCATCTTCGCCGAGGATTTGCAAAATTTTATCACCGGGCACGGGGGGCCCGAGGGCCGTCGGCACCTCGGCGCGGAACTTCTCTTTGTTGTCACCAAGCTGGCGCAGCATGACGCGTTCCTTGTCACCGGACTTCGCCCAGATTTCGACTTCGATGTCAGCACCAACACCGGAGACCCGGAGTGTGGGGTCGCGCAGATTAATTTTCACGGCCTCGCCCGGCACGATCACGGTGTTCTCCTGGGACGGCCCGAGCTCGATCTCGCTGGCCTCGACGAGCTTGCGCATATGGTTGTGAATCTGGCCGCGAAGGATCAGGGCATCCGGGTGCTTTGGCTCCCGGCGCAGGACGGACTCAATCTCGTCGAGGCCCTCCTTATAGTTTTCCTGATCCATGAACACCTCGGCGCGGGCGTAGTGAACCTTGATGCGAGAGCCGAGATTCTTGAGACGCATCAGCTTGTCGAGCTCGGTCATGGCCGCTCCAAAATTCCTCGAGGCGCGGTCGACTTTCACTGATCCCAGGGCGGCGCGCATTCCCATATTCGACCCCTGGTATTCCTGGGCATCAGCGACTTTGCGATACCAGGCGCGTGACGTTGGCAAGGCCCCTTTCAGGAAGGCGAGATCGGCATAGGAAATCTTGAGTTCGGCATCTTGCTCAAGACTGAAGGTTCCCTCGGCCTGACGTGACCAAATCGTCAACTCCTTCACCAACTGCTCGGCGCGGTCGGTATTTTCAGTCTCGGTATTGCGCTTCAGCAACCAGAATCCATATTCAGCCGAGGTCTGCCTGAGAACCGCCTGTAACTGATCGGCACCTTCCTGGTACAGTGTCCACGCGGAATCGAAGTTCCCTAGCACGAATTCGGCATTCGATTTGTAAATTGGGTAAGCGGGATCGGATTCATCGACCGGGATTTCCACGGCGCCGACCTCGGAGGCGGCCTTGCCGGTGACTTGGCGAAGACGGCCACTGATCCGAATAAGACGCTGTTCCGTGCTGGCAGAGAAGGCACGACCGATCGCGCTGCGGCTGCCGCTCCGGGCCACGGTCATGGCGAGCGAAGAAGCGCCATCTTTCAAGGCGGCCTCTCCAAACTGCGTGAGCGATTCGGCGGCCCGGTAATAACGCTTATCGTCGGTGGCGGAGGCCGCATGCCAGAGACCGCCGGCGTAGGGTTCGAGAGCCCCCCATTGCTGACTCTCCTGAGCTTCCTTCGCGATGCGAACGACGAGCGCCTCATAGCCTTGCCCGGTGGGGCAGACGCCGATGGCTCCGTTTTCCTTGAACAAAGAAATCACGAGGCTGCGAGTGGCCGCAGACCACTCGGGAAGGGTCGCAACTTGGCTCAGACCGATCACGGTCGTTGCGGCGTGTGCCTTGGTCGCACGATCCATCACGGTTTTGAATGCCGCCTCGACCTGTGCAGGTGTCGCTTCCTTCGGCAAGGCGAGGAGCTCACGGCTGAGAACGCGTGGATCGGTCGCCGCTTTCGCGGTCAGGGCGGCCTCTCCGAAAAGCAGCACATGTGAAGCCAAGCTGTGGTATGCGGCATCCATCTTGGCGTATGCCGGCGATTGGACGAGCTCATTCATAAAGGCGGCGGACTCTTTCTTCTTGGGGTCCACGCAATGGAGCCACATGCTGAAAACAGGTTCTGAAAGCCTGCCTGCCTGCATCTGTTGCCGCAGCAAGGTCTCCAAATAGTCGGCGAACTCCGGCAAAGCTTTTCTTACGTTGCCGTAGCCCCAGCGATCCCAGCCACCCGCAAGTCCCGGGCCAAAAGAGAGTTTTGAATAGGCGTTGCCGAAGTCAATCGTTGTCAGAGCCTGCCGGAGCAGATGTCTCTTCAGTGCTCTTGAGGCAGATGGTGCCGCCACGAAATCAGCGGTCAGCTTCTGCAGCATAAGCGCCTTGTCGGCATTGGGCGCCTGCTTCAGCAATTCACCCCACAGCGGAAGCGCACCCGTGATCTTCGGCGAGGCGCTGAGGAGATCGCCCTGCAATGACTTGAAGGCCGCGAGCCGGTCTTTGCGGGAGGCCTTGGCATCGACCTGTTTCTTCAGTTGTTGATAACGGGCGTCGAGCTTCTCGTATTTCTTGATCGGCACATCGTGTGCCACATCCCGCTCAAACATCCCGCTGTGCCAGAGCCCGTGCGTGAGGGCCTTGATGTCGGAGAATCTCCACATT
>JBLHUR010000035.1:0-41439 GCA_047629805.1 Akkermansiaceae bacterium
CGCGGGGGATCCTGAGCGAGCCCTCTACGATCCCTTTGGCGTCATGGGAATCAACGGAGGGAGGTACGTGAGTAATCGGTGGCAACCGAACGGAATCTTTGATTACAACAATGTTGTCAATCGTGGGCGTGCCTACGAAAGGCCAATTCATGCCGAGTTCTACTTCGCGGATGGGACCGTGGGATTTCGTTCTGATGTGGGACTCCGTGTCGCTTCGAGTTTCTATTCCCGACCCCGGATGCAGCTCAACCAGACTGATCGTTCTCCGTGGCCGGACAGCTCGGTTCAGAAGCCTTCCTTCAACCTTTATTTTCGTGACGACTACGGGAATTCTTCAGTCGATCTGCCTTTAAATGGGCCTGCTCGCACGTTCAGCAGCTACGAGCGTTTTCGAATTCGTGCGGGGAAAAATGATATCCGTAATCCCTTCGTGATTGATGAGCTGTTCCGTCGTTTGAGCCACGACATGGGGAATGGCGCCAGTCTTGGGATCATCAATAGCCTTTACGTGAACGGTGAATTGAAAGGCTACTACAATATGGTTGAGCGCCTGCGGGAGCCTTTCTTCAAGTCCCTTTATGGATCTGAAAGTAAGACCGATTGGGATGTTCTCCAGTATGAGGGGAATGATAATATTGCCGAGGGAGACAAGGTGGACTGGAACGATATGATCATTCGCCTGAACGCCTCGGACACGACAGAGAACTGGGAGCGGGTTCTCGAAGTTGCTGATGTTGAAAACATGGCGAACTACTACCTTCTAAATATTTATGGAGCCACTTGGGACTGGCCTCACAACAATTGGGTTGCGGCCAAAGAGCGTTCACCCCAGGGGAAATATCGTCTCTATGTTTGGGATGCCGAGGGGGCGATGAACAACGCTGGTAGCCGGCCCATTTCCCAGGAAATGATCAAGACCTACGTTGCCGGAACGGCAAACGGACAAACTGGACAAACCGGAACGAGAGGTGAGCTTCGTGACCTCTGGAGAGGGCTTAACCGTTGGGAAGAGTTCCGACTTGTTTTTGCGGATCAGATTCAAAAGCATCTCTTTAATGGCGGGATTCTCGATGACCGTGATACGGCCGGTTCACACATCAAGAGTCGTTTCGATGGCTTGGTGGGTGAGTTCTCCGATCTCCTGCGGCTCGTTGAAAATCAGGCTGTCCAGACTGGTAAATTTAACAGCTGGGTGCATCCAACTGCGGGAAGGCGTCGATATCTCTTGGGGCCGACGAGGCAGGACTTTCGCGTGAACAACCTCTGGCCTGATCTCACTCCGCCACAGTTGAACCAGTTTGGAGGGACAGTGGGCGAGGGCTTCCCGCTTCTGATCACCAACGCAGCCGGCACCGTGTATTACACGACTGATGGATCGGATCCTCGCCTTCTCGGTGGGACCGCCAATCCGGGTGCGGTTTCGCAGCCGGGCTCCCTTCTTGATGTTACGATTTTCCCCATCAAGTCGGAATGGGCCTTTAACGATTCCGACGGTGATTTGGGCACTGCCTGGCGTCTTCTCTCCTACGACGATGACCTTTGGTTGACTGGAGACGGGCCACTTGGATATGGCTCCATTAAAGATGAGGAGACTGTGATTACAATTGGAACGGAGGTGAATCAACCCATCCCTCGTCAGCCGACGACTTACTTCCGGAAGACCTTTGAAATTGATGGAGCGGCCACTTATCTCGGTCTGGATGTCTCCTTGCGGGTGGATGGTGGAGTCATCATTTACCTCAACGGAGTGGAGGCCTTTCGTGAGTCAAATATTCCTGATGAGGCGGTTTATGATACCAATCCAACCTTGGATGCGAGTGACGGAAACGAGGGTGATTTGACGACTTATTCTCTCGATTCCAGCCTCTTGATCGAAGGGGCTAATGTGATCGCGGTGGAGCTTCACAACAAGCCAGGAAGTAGTGACATGGTTCTGGATGTGGCATTGGATGCGAAGCGAACGAACGCGGCCAACCTTCCCGTTTTCATCGATGGGCCGATGACGGTGAAGGCGCGGAGTTTTCAGAACGGAGAATGGAGCGCCATGACCTCGGCTGACTTCACCGTGAATTCAGTCCCTGCTTCTGTTGGAAATCTGGCGATTGCCGAGATGCTCTATAATCCGGCAGGGCCGAGTGTTGCTGAGGTGGATGCGGGATATGACGACGGTGATATGTTCGAATTCCTGCGCTTGGAAAATCTCGGGAATTCTACGGTCAATCTTGGGCAGGTTCGCTTCACTGATGGGGTGGTCTTTGATTTTGGAGCTTCCTCGAACCGGGTTCTTCGTTCTGGAGAAGCGGTGCTCATTGTGAGCGATCTCGATGCTTTCCGCTTCCGCTACGGGAATGAATTTGATGACTTAATCGCCGGAGAATATGAGGGGCAACTTTCCAATGGAGGCGAACAGGTTCGGCTGATTGGATTCGATGATACCATCGTCCATGAGTTCGAGTTTAATATTGATTCGCCATGGCCGGTCCTTTCTGATTTGGATGGGCATTCCATACAGATCATCGATCGATTGAGTGATCATGGTATTGGAGGGAATTGGCGAGCTTCCTCAAATCTGGGTGGGACGCCGGGTGGTAAGTTGAACTTTGCAAGTTGGCAGCGGGATGTCTTCTCGGCGGCTGAGCTATCGGATCCATCAATCGCAGGCCCCAATCTTGATCCCGATCACGATGGTTGGAGTAACTTCCTCGAGTTTTCCTTGGGTTCACTTCCCGGGGATGTCTCAAGTGTTCCTGCCACGCTTGAGTCGGGTATCGAGACGATTGAGGGTGTTCGCTATCTTACTCTCACATTCTCTCGAGCTCCGGGAGAGAGGTCGATCAGGTATTCTGCGGAAATCAGCGAAGATCTGGAGAGCTGGCGCGAGGGCGGGGTTCCGCTTTCTCCCGAAACGGTGAACCTTGACGGATCGGTTACGGCAACATTCCGTCATCCAGTGCCAATCGATGGAAATGACCGTTACATGCGACTCAAGGTGGTGGCGGAGTAGGTCCAAAGGTTGCCGCTTAATGAATTGGTTCTATTGAGTGGGAGTGCATACTCCCGCCATGAAACGAGCAATTATCGGGTTTTGTGTCGGCGTTTTGGGTGTTGCGTTTTCCTCTGCGGCACCGCTCAAAGTCTATATTCTTTCGGGACAATCCAACATGGAAGGGCATGCGAAGATTTCTTCGTTTGATCATATCGGGATGGATCCCAAAACGGCACCGATTTTGGAAGAGATACGGAATGCGGATGGGAGCGCGACGGTTTTGAAGGATGTTTGGGTGAGCTATCGGACGGGGAAGGCGGAGGATGCGCCGGGGGTGGGGCAGATGACGGCCGGCTTTGGTTCGCGGAAGAAATCGACCGAAGCGGGAGAGAAGATCGGTCCGGAGTTTACTTTTGGAATTTACACGAGAAAATTGGTGAATGAGCCGATCTTGATCATCAAGACGGCGTGGGGCGGGAAGTCGATTCATACCGACTTTCGTTCGCCGGGTGCAGGGGCTTATGAGTTCAATGAGAAGGAGCTTGAGCAGTTTAAGAAGCAGGGGAAAGACTTGGCAATGATGAAGGCTGAGAAGGCGAAGGCGACCGGCGTTTATTATCGTATGATGATGGCGCACGTGAAGGCGGTCTTGGCAGATCCCGCTAAGGTGCATCCGGGGTATGATGCGAAGGAGGGATTCGAATTGGCAGGTTTTGTTTGGTTCCAGGGCTGGAATGATATGGTGGCCAGTGGGACGTATCCCGAGCGAGGGAAAGCGGGTGGTTATGACAAATACAGCGAGGTTTTGGCGCACTTTATTCGTGATGTGCGAGCTGAATTGAAGTCGCCGAAGTTACCCTTTGTGATCGGGGTGATGGGCGCGGGTGGGCCGACTGCAGACTATGGGAAAAATCAGCAGCGATATCTCACGACGCACCAAGGTTTTCGGGACGCGATGGCGGCTCCGGCTTCGATGCCTGAGTTCAAAGGAAACGTGACGGCTGTCTTGACGGAAAATTATTGGGACCCGGAGCTGGATGAAGTTGCGGAGAAGCGGTCGAAAGTGCAGGCGAAGGAAAAGGAGCTGAGGAAGGGTGATCTTTCGAAAGCCGATCAGAAGAAGGCGGTAGAGAAGTTTCGCAAAGAGACGCTGACGGCGCGGGATGAGGAACTTTTAAAGGGAATCACCAATGCCGATTACCACTATAAGGGATCAGGGAAGATCATGGCGCAGATTGGCAAGGCCTTTGCGGAGGCGGTGCATGAGCTGAAGTAGGGGACTCTTTCGTTCACGGACTTTTTTGGAGTGCGAAAGTGGAGGCTTTGCGGAACTGTCTTTTTTGCGGTGCAGATTTTTTTGCGGTGGAATTGGATCGCGTTACGGGAGCGGTTTGGTCGGAAGCGGAAGATGAGCTGCGCTTAGAGTCCTCGATCAACCCATCATGGTGATTCATGGCGATCAGGATACTAAAACGCGCAATGGAACCCGGGATCAATTCTTGAAGCAGCTTGGCCAGATTAATTCCAAGCTGACCTACATCGCGCTTCCCGATGCTGGTCACGGGATTCCGGGTGGTGAGACGATTAAGAACATGCTCCCGTTTTTCGAAGATCATGAAAATCCGATCGAGCCGGATTTTCGCCTGATCCGTGAGACTGGGAAGGCTTACTTTAGGTAGTGTAACTGCGGTTTACTTCCCCTTCTTTTTACGGCGGTTGCCGGTCATGTGCTCTCGGGCGGCGAGTTCGGTGGGCTGCCCTTTGTCGTGGCAGGATTTCATCCAGGCATGGAGGCGCTGGTGGAGGTCTTTTTTGACTCCAGTGAGATTGAAATCTCCGGCGAGATTTTGGAGTTCGAGGGGGTCTTTGACGATGTCGTAGAGTTCGAATTCGGGGCGGTGTTGGTAGCGGTGGGTTTTGGCGAGGGCGTCTTGGTGGCCGGTGGCTGCGAGTTTGAGCCAGCTTTGGAATTCGGGTGCAGTGGTGCAGGCGTTCTGGAATTTCACTTCGGGGGTGAGGTTCCAGATGAGCTTGTATTTCTCGGAGCGGATGGAGCGGATGCCGTAGTGGTCCGAGCCGTCGTTGATCCCTTTGGTGGTCATGATGCCGTGGACGTATTCCTTGTGGCTTTGTTTTCCGGCGAAGACGGGAAGGAGGCTTTTGCCAGGGAGGGCAGGGGATGGGGTGCCTCCGGCTGCTTCGATGAAGGTGGGGAGGAGGTCGAGGTATTGGACCATGGCGGGGTTGGTGGTGCCGGGTTTTATTTTTCCGGGCCAGCGGGCGATGAGGGCGGTTTGGAGGCCGTTGTCGTAGCAGGTCCATTTGGCGAAGGGGAGGCCGCTGCCTTGCTCGGAGGTGACGATGAAGAGGGTGTTATCAGTGAGGTGGTTTTTTTCGATGAGGTCCATCGCTTGGCCGACTTGGGAATCGAAGTAGGTGATCTCGGCGAGGTAGCGGCTCATACTCTCGCGAGTTATAGGGGTGTCGACGAAGTACGGGGGAAGTTGTACTTTGTTGGTGGGGTAGCGGGAGCGGTCGCCTTTGTTCCAGGGGGTGTGTGGTTCGTTGGAGCAGAGGAGGAGACAGAAGGGCTTTTTCGAGGTGGCTTGTTTCGTGATGAAGGTGCCCACTTTCTCGAATTCGGGGTTCTTTCCGCCGGGGATTTTTTTCCAGTTGAAGACTTTTCCGGGGGAGACGTGGGTTTTGCCGGATTGGGCGACGGTGTAGTCGAGGGCGGAGAGGTATTGCACGACGCTTTTGGTGGTGGGTGGGACGAAGGTGTGGTTGGGGTAAGCTCCGCTGAGGACGGGGGGGAGGCCGGTGTATATGTTGTGTCGGGTGGGGGAGCACATGGGGGCGGTTTGGAAGCAGCGGGTGAAGCGCATGCCCTGGGTGGCAAGCTTGTCGATGTTTGGGGTATGGGCTTGTCCTCCGTAGCAGCCGAGGTCGCGGAAGGTGCAGTCGTCGGCGATGATGAAGACGATGTTGGGCTTTGCTGCGCCAAGAAGCTCTAAACTTGAAATGAGAAATCCTAAAAGAATGCTGAGACTTGCAGGGTGAAATTTGATCATGATATTTGAGAGGGTTTTTATTTCTTGGAGTTGGTCAGGGAGAAGCGTTCGGCGGAGTATTTCTTCCAGAGGAGAGCTAGGGTGGAAGAGATTTCTTTTTCGGTGCCGACGATGAGCCAGTAGCGATAGGTGAGGGTGGATTGGGGGCCTAGGTTGAGGCGGGCGACGGGTGCGATGTGGGAGCAGGTGCCGAGAGTGAGGATGAAAAGGAGTCGGAATATCGAGTTTTTCAAACGCAGGCTGATTGCAGGATCTTCCAAGGTTTTGCTCAAAGAGTTCCCTCGCGTGATTCGCCATCGACGCTGGTTTGCCAGTAGTGGCTGGACTCGAGGTGGAGGCAGGTGAGCCAGCCGCCGCGGCCGACGTCGGTGTCGATGTTGATTGCGTGGCCGAGATTTAAGGGGAGGTGGGGGGCTTTTTGGGCGGTGTGGCCGCAGACCATGATTTTTCCGGATTGGTGGGGGAGTGGAGTTCCGAATTTTTTGTGGATGAGGGTGAAGGAGTGTTGTTTTGCGACGGGGATGTCGTGCTCGAGGTTGGCGTGGACAAAGATGTGGGTTTCGGTCTCGTGGTGGGGTTGGGTGTGGCGGAGGAAGTCCCAGTGGGTCTCGGGGACGCCTTCGAAGCCGCCGTAGGATTCGAGGGTTGCGCTGCCGCCCCAGACGTCGAGCCAATGGGCGAGGTCGGTTTTGTCGATGGAGGCGAGGAGGAATTTTTCTTCGTGGTTGCCGTGGAGGCAGGTGACTTTGAATCGTTCCTTCAAGCCGAGGATGAATTCAATGACGCCTTTGGAATCGGGACCACGATCGACGTAGTCGCCGACGAAGATGAAATGATCCTCGGGTTGAGGATCAACGACTTCGATCATTTTCTGAAGCGGGACGAGGCAGCCGTGGAGGTCACTGATGGCGAGAGTTCTCATGATTTGTGGGAAAGGATTAGCGGTTTCGGATCGGGAGGTTAAGCAAAGAAACGAGGAAAATTGGAAGAGAAGGAATGACCTTTTCGATTGATGGGGTGGGCCTTGAAGTTAAGTTGTGGTCACACCTTTATGAAACGATTGTTTTTTCTCCCTTGTTTACTCCTGTTGACCCAGTGCTCGATGAGGATGCCCTCGTTGCCGTTTTTTGGTGGTGGGGGAGGTCAGGCCCAGCCAGTGCGGAGCCAAGGTCGAGGAGCTGCGCCTGTTTCGAGGTCAAACGAGCTTCAGCAGATCATCAACGTCTCGGCCTATGATCCGAAGGCGCGGGCCCGGTCAGGAAGCGGATTTTCTCAGGGTAATGTCACGGCACTCCGCTCGAATGGGGCGCGGGGACTGATTGCGCGGGCGGGTAAGGGAGGGAATCTGGATGAAAAGTGTGGCTCGTTCATCGCGGCAGCGGATCGGGCGGGTTTGATGGCGGGGGTTTATTATCGGGTGCAGAAGCATGTGAGCGCGAAACGGCAGGCGGATCAATTTGTGAATCGTGCGATTTCGTTAACGCGGAGCCGTCCGGCAAACGCGACCCCGCTTTTGCTTTGCGGTGACTATGACGGAGATCTTTCGCTGTCGACGATTCTGGCGTTTCAGGATCGGGTTGAGCAGAGGACGGGAGTGGTGCCGGTGGCGTATTTGGAGAACAGCCAGAGTTTAAAGTTGAAGATGCGGGCGGCGGATTCGCGGACGAGGGCGAAACTGCGTCGGGCTCCCTACTGGTTGGCGCTCTATTCCCACGAAAGCGGGAAGACCGCGACGTTTCCACCGCCTGGGATCCCTGAGAATCTTGCGAAGCAATACAGTATTTGGTCAAACTGGACGATGTGGCAGTACGGCGGAGTGGGGTGGCAAAATGGAAAATCAAATGCCAAGGTCTATAGCCACGGAAGGTATCGTTTCCCGAAATATTTTGGGAACATGGACCGGCCGATGGAGCGGAATGTTTTCCGGGGATCTTACCAGGATCTGGTGGGATTTTGGAGCCGTCATGGGATGGCGCGGAGGTAGATGCGATGACGGTCCTCCAGAGAATCGAGAAAGGGGAGGGGGCTCGTACAGATCCGGGTGTCATTCTTGCGGAAAAAAGTTGCCGGAAAAAGTTGCCAGCCACCCATCTTAACTTGACGCGGGGAAAAAGTTGCCAGCCACCCATCTTAACTTGACGCGGAGATCATTGTAGAATAAAGACTTTGGTGTGAACGAGGTGAGACAGAAGCAGGAAGAAAAGCGGGAGTTGACGGATTTGGAGAAGGCGGACTGCCTGACTGGGAAGATGCCTGGGGGGATTGCGTTGAAGGCTCCGGGGCGGGGGACCGGGAAGCGGCGGCGCTTTGTCTTTGATGATCGCACTTGTTGCTACCACGTCCTCAGCAGAATAACGGGCGGGGATCTCCTTCTGGGAGATGTGGAGAAGGAGGCTTTCCGGAAGCTGATGCGCCGGATGGAAAGGCACTCCGGGGTTGAGGTGCTCACTTATGCAATTCTCGGAAATCACTTCCACCTCTTGGTGCGGGTACCGGAGCGGGAGAAGTTTTTGGCGAAGTTTGAGAAGGGATCGAAAGAGGCCCGGGAGGCGCGGCTTCTTGAACATCTGAAGCTGCTCTATTCCCGGGCTTATTTGAAGCAGTTGGAGGCGGAGCTTGGGGTGATGAAGGAGAAGGGCTTGGATGAGCTTTATGAGAAGACGATCAGTGGATATCTGGATCGGCTTTGCAGTTTGAAACACTTCATGAAGGAGCTGAAGGAGCGGTTTAGTCGTTGGTTTAACAAGCGGCACGGGCGGCAGGGGACGCTTTGGCAGGAGCGGTATCGGAGTATTTTGGTGGAGGACGGCGAGGCCCTGCGGACGATCTCGGCCTATATCGATCTGAATCCGGTGCGGGCTGGTTTGGTGGATGATCCCAAGGATTATCGGTGGTGCGGTTATGCCGAGGCGATGGGAGGGAGTAAGCGGGGACGTGTCGGGATTTGTCGAGTGCTGGGAGTGGCGATGGATTCGTGGAACAAGGGGGGCCTGGAGGCGTATCGGAGCTTGCTTCTGGGCGAAGGAATTGAGGCCGGAGAGGCTGAGAAGAATCGCAAACGTGGGCAGGGAGTCTTTTTAAAACGTGGCTTTGATCGGAAGAAGGCTTTGGAGGGGTTGCGGGGAGGTGGGAGCTTGAGCCGGGGGGAATTAGTGCGGTTGCGAGTGAGGTATTTTAGTGAGGGACTGGTTCTCGGAAGTCGGGCCTTTGTGGAAGAGGCGTTTCAAGAGAGGCGTGCGTGGTTCGGCGCGAAGCGCAAGAAAGGGGCTCATGGGCTTCCGGTCTTGGATGGTGAGCTGTATTCATTGCGAAATGTGACCGTTTAAGGCAAAAACATGCCAGGCTGGTTACCGTGCTCTAAGGAATGCCGCTGGGCTCTAGGATCATTCGCTTAGATTTTTCAGCGAAGTGATTATTTCTGGAAAGTCGGAATGTGCGATGGGCATTTTCTTGGGAAACAGTAGGAGCCTCTTTTTTTCAACATGGAGTGTGATTTCAAATCTAGGTGCTTCGAGGTCGATACACGAAATTTGTAATGAGTGTACTATGCCGTTTTGATTTTTCCAACTGTGAGCAATTCCCCAATCTTCGAACATTGAATCGAATTCTCCTATTGAATCGCGGAGGATTTTTTCAAGGTCGACGCTGACTAAATCGGCCATCCAACAACAGGGGTTGTCTGTGCCGTCGAATGGTTTGAAATATTTTCGATTTTGAATGATGATGCGATCGGTCACAGGAAGCTTAGGCTTGGGGCAACTTGGGGCAACTTGGGGCAACTTGGGGCTAGAGGTATTCTTGGTAAGTGGGCTTGATGACGAGTTCGGGGACGACGACGTGTTTGGGGAGTTGGGCGATCGCGACGATGAGGGAGCCGATGTCTTCGGGGTGGACCATGCGGGCTTTTTGTTCGTCGGGGACTTTGACGGGGCGTTCGTCGAGGATGGGGGTGTTGATCTCGCCGGGGAAGATGCTGGTGATGCGAATGCCGTTTTGCGCTTCTTCGGCGTTGATGGCGGAGGCCATGCCGGTGACGCCGAATTTGGAGGTGGCGTAGGCGAGGCCGGCGAGGGGGTAGGCGCGTTTTCCGGCGACGGAGGAGATGTTGAAGATGAGGCCGTCTTGGCGCTCGCGCATGGCGGGGAGGGCGGCGTGGATGAGGTTGAAGAAGCCGGTGCAGTTGATGGCGAGGAGCTTGTCGAAGTCGGCGGGGTCAATTTCGCTGACCTTGCGTTTGGCGATGTTCACGCCGGCCGAGTTGACGAGGATATCGGGCGCGCCGAGTTTGGCGATGAGGGCGTTAACTTGATCTCGGTTTGAAATGTCGCAGGGTTCGATGGCGAGAGTGTCTCCGGCGACGGCTTTGAGTTTTTCGAGGTTGCGGCCGCAGATGGTGACGGTGGCTCCGGCGGCGGCGAGGGCTAAGGCGGTGCCGAGTCCGACGCCGCTGCCTCCGCCGGTGACGAGGGCTGTTTTTCCTGAGAGTGGTTTCATTTAATTAATCAAAGATTGGGGAGAAGGTGTTGAAGGCTTTTTCGCCGAAGACGCCGGGGTCGTTGAAGCGTTTGTGCTGGTCGAGGGCGGTGATGGCGTCGAGTTCCTCTGGGGTGAGGGTGAACTGGAAGAGGTCGAAGTTTTCGCGGAGGTGGTCGGGCGATTGGGTTTTGGGAACAGGGATGGTGCCGCGTTGCATGGCCCAGCGGAGGGAGACTTGGGCGGTGGAGCGGTCGTGGGAGTCGGCGATTTTTTGAATGGTGGGATTGGTGAGGAGCCTCTCGGATTCCTCGGCCATGCCAAGGGGGAGGTAGGAGTCGGCTCCGAAGGGGGAGAAGGCGGTGACGGCGATGTCTTCTTGCTGACAGAAGCGGAGGAGGGCATTTTGGCAGAGGTAGGGGTGCATCTCGACCTGAAGGACGGCGGGCTTGATACGGGCGTAAGAGAGGACGTCGCGCAGCATGGCGGTGCCGAGATTGCAGACGCCGATTTTTTTGCTGAGGCCGGAGTCGACGAGTTCTTCCATGGCGCGCCAAGTGTCGGCGTAGGGGACTTTGATGGGGCTCATGGCATCACCATCGGCAGTCCAGCCGGGAGGATACATTTTGTCGAAGGGAACGTATTCGAGGGCGATGGGAAAGTGGATGAGGAAGAGGTCGAGTTGCTCGAGGCCGAGGTCGGCGAGGGTGCGTTCGCAGGCGGCGCGGACGTGTTGGGGCTCGTGGTAGGTGTTCCAGAGTTTGCCGGTGACCCAGAGGTCCTCGCGGGTGCAGAGTCCGGCATCGAGAGCGGAGGCAATGCCTTGGCCGACGAGTTTTTCATTTCCATAGTCGGCGGCGCAGTCGAGGTGGCGGTATCCGGCTTCGATGGCTTGGTGGACGATCTGGGGCGTGAGGTCTTCGGGGATCTTCCAGGTTCCAAGGCCGGGAGAAGGAAGGGCGGAGCCATCGGGAAAGAGGTGGGCGGACATTGTGGGGGGAGCTTAGGAATGTGCTTGGGCTTGGACGACTAAAAAGAGGCCACAAAAAAACCACCCGCTGGTGAGAGCGGGTGGTCAAAAAGGATGGAAAATAAAAAGTGCCAGGAAGCCGCTGCAATGAGGGACTCGCTGCGGCTGCTACGTTTCCGTCCTGACCGAATCCACAAGCCCACACTCCGCGACCCCTGACGAGGGAGGGATTAAGGGAGAGTGGCGGGAAGGGCAATGATTTTTATTTGGGAGAAGGGGTGAATATCATCTCAGCCTCCGAAAAGGATGGATAAGGCGACAACCAGAGGAGGGAGGGAAAGAAGCAAAAAGAATACGCCTCCGTGGTCGTTACCAGTTTCGAGAGCGGTCTTTCTAAACTTAAACTTCAGAGGTTTTTTGGAGCCAAGAAATTTAACTTTAGGGTTTGTTTTACCATTGTCCTTTGCTCCTCGATTCCGACGAGCCTCGGCATAGCGATCAGCGTAGGAGCGGGAACCGAGGCCTTTGGGAGCGGGGAATCTTTTTCTCATGGGTGGATCATCGGCGATGAGGTGCGGGGGAGCTATGGTAATGGGTGAGGGGTTTTGTAATCCAGGGTGGTGGTGGGGCTTATGAGGTTGGCCTTCAGCCAAACCGGGGGGGAACGCAAAAAACCCAGCGCGATGCGCTGGGCTGGAATTAATTTGGCGGATGGCCAAAGGGGCAGGACGAGGTGGAATTTATTTAGCGGCGTTCCAGTAGGCATCCATTTGCTGGAGGGTGGCGTCTTGGAGGGTGATGCTGTCCTTTTTGAGGCCTTTTTCGATTTGGTCGAAGCGGTGGAGGAATTTTTCGTTGGTTCCTTCGAGGGCGATTTCGGGGTCGACTTCGAGTTTTCGAGCGAGATTGGTGACGATGAAGAGGAGGTCGCCGATTTCGGCTTGGAGGTCGCGGGAGGCCGGTTGGCCGGGTTGGTGTTTGACGAGTTCTTCGCGGACTTCGGCGAGTTCTTCGTCGATCTTTTCGGCGATGCCGGTGGTGTCGGGCCAGTCGAAGCCGACTTTGCTGGCTTTTTTTTGAAGCTTGGCGGCGCGGAGGAGGGCGGGGAGGCCTTTGCCGACTCCGTGGAGGTAGGGTTTTTCTTCGTGGCCTTTTTCGGTGCGCTTGATGTCTTCCCATTGGGCGAGGACGCCATCGGTGCTCCCGATGCTGGAATCTCCGTAGACGTGGGGGTGGCGGCGGACCAGTTTTTCGCTGATGCCGTGGGCGATGTCGTCGAGGTTGAAGCTATCGTTTTCTTGGGCGAGTTCGGCGTGGAAGACGACTTGGAGGAGGACGTCGCCGAGTTCTTCCTGGAGGTTTTCGGGATCGTTGGCGCGGATCGCGGCGACGGTTTCGTAGGTTTCTTCGATGAGGTTGGAGACGAGAGATTCGTGGGTTTGCTCGGCATCCCAAGGACAACCGCCGGGGGCGCGGAGGCGATGCATGATGGCGCGGAGGCGTTCGATTTGGCGGCCCGGCTCAACGCAGGAGATCATTTCATGGTCGGTCATTTGTCTTTGCGGGCTTTGTTGAGGGTTTCCCTTTCCTTGGGAGTGAGGGATTGGATTCCTTCTTCGCTGATCTTATCGAGGATGCGGTTGACTTCATTGGTGAGTTCGAGCGGGGAGTGGGATTCTTCGCGGACGATGGTGGCATCGCGGGTGGGGCGTTTGCTTTTGGTGGGGGGCGTCACTGCGATTTGGGAAATTTTGACGACCCATTTTTTGAGGGGTGGCCATTTGAGGACTGCGATGCCGAAAAGGGCTCCGCCGAGGTGCCCGGCGCTGCCTCCGGCGTTGTGCCAGTTGAGGATGACGGAGAGGGACTCGTAGATGAAGTAACCGAGGGCGAGGTTCTTCATTTTGACGGGGATGACGAAGAAAAGGAGGAGGCGGGCTTCGGGAGCGACGAAGTAGAAAGCGGCGAGAATTCCAAAAAGCCCGGCAGAGGCCCCGACCATGGGGACGGCGGGATAGTAGCCGCCGAGGATGCCAGGGGTGTAGAAGAGGAGGGTGTAGAAAAGGACTCCGGCCACTCCGCAGAGAAGGTAGAAGGTGAGGTAGGCGCGGCTGGTCATCCATCGTTCGATGTGGGGGCCGAAGATGAAGAGGCCGAAGCAATTCATGGTGAGGTGCAAGAAGCCCGCGTGGAGGAATTGGAAGGTGAGGAATCGCCAGAACTGGAATTCGTAGAGGGCTTTTTGAATGCTGAAGCTGCCCCAGGTGTAGAATGAAGAGTCCTCGAGCCGCTCGCCTGTGCCTGTCATGAGGACTTGGAGGAAAAGAATGGCGAGGTTGATGATGAGAAGCCATTTCGTCACAGGTGCGTCTTCGAAGGGGCTCGGCATGCTTGGCGTGCTGCCCCGACCACCTTGGTAGTCAGGTCGCATGTAGTCTCGATCGTTTAATCCCACACGAAAGAGGTAACAGTGAATGGGAGATCAGGAAAATGAAACTTTTTCTTAAGGCCATTCCGGTTTCAACTTCCCTGTGATGACTCTTACGGACCTTGGATGGAATGACTTCTTCGCAGCGCGCTTTGACGAGGTGGCAAAAGAAGGCTGGGTGGCGGCTCGCTTGATCCGCGAGACCAAGATTAATTTTTCGGCCTTACTGGATGATTCCGAGGAGGTGGACTGTGTGGTGGGTGGCAAAGTGTGGCACGAGGCCACTTGTGATGCGGACTTGCCGGCGGTGGGGGATTGGGTCGCGGTGGAGCTGGGAGCTGAGAATGATGAGCACATCATCCGGGCGCGGCTGCCTCGGCAGACTTGTTTTTCACGAAAGGAACCGGGGAAGAGCAGTCAGGAGCAGGTCATGGCGGCCAATGTGGACATTGTCGTGGTGGTGACTGACGCGGGGGCGGACTTTAATCTGAGGAGGATGGAGCGTTACTTTACCATCATTCAGAAGAGTGGGGCGAAGTGCGTGGTGTTGGTCAATAAATCGGATCTTTCCGAAGATGAGGTAAATGAGAATGCGCGGGCTGAGATTCAGGAACTTTCGCCTGAAGCGGAAGTCCACGTGACGAGTGCGACGCGCCACGAGGGTTTGGAGGTTTTAAAATCCCACCTCAAATCGGGGATCACGCTGACGATGGTGGGATCGAGCGGGGTGGGAAAATCGACTCTCGTGAATCAGCTTTTGGGTGAGGAATGGCTCTGGACCGGGGAGGTGAATGAAGTGACGGGAAAAGGGCGGCACACGACGGTGGCGCGGGAGTTGGTGGTCTTGGAAGAGGGGGGGATGTTGGTCGATAATCCCGGGATTCGCGAGGTCCAGATGTGGACGGATGAGGACACCTTGCGGGATAGCTTTGTCGATGTGGAAGATCTCACGAATCTCTGTAAGTTCCGCGATTGCAAGCACCAGGGCGATAAGGGTTGCGCAATTGAGGCAGCGGTAAAAGCGGGTGAACTGAAGCAAGCGCGCTACGAAGCTTATCTGCGCCTTGATGAGGAGATTGAGGAGCTAAACTTTCGGAGAAAGAAGCGCCAGATGATCGTCGAACGGTGGGGGAAGCGGAATAGCCGGGTGAAGGCGAGGAATCGCGAGGACCGGATTGAGTTGGAGAAGGAGCAGAGGGGGGAGCTGTGAGGGTGGGAAAATTGATCGAGGGGATTTCAGGGCTGATCTTTGGAGCGGTGATGCTCGCGGCGGCCTGTCTGATGGGGTTTTACCTTTATGCATTTGCGTCGATGGTTGGTCCCAAAGAAAGCGAGGCAGCAAGGTTGGAGTCGATTTTTCGGAAGCTGGTTTTAGGTCCGGAAGTTGTTGGGGTGTTGGTGGTTTGTGTGTTGGCGGCGGGGGGCGGTTGGATGATGTTGAGTGGTCTACGCGCTATCCTTTTGTCACGCGGATGATCTTTTCCGAGCTGACGGAAGAATTGAGTCGGTCCGGGCGATGATCTTTCGTGACCGTGCGGCTCTTGCCCTCGACCCGGATCAAGCGCCACCGTAAGTTGGCTTGCTTGCCGGTGGCGTCTTCGAGAGAAAGTCCTTCGAAGCCTGTGCTGGAAGGTGTCTTGATTTTGGCTCGGGCTGGCTGGGCGGGAGAGCGGATAGGATGTCGAGGGTGGATTTCCTCAAAAGATTTTTTTTAGGCGATGGTGAGGACTTGTTTGACGATGCGCTCGGCATTGGGGAGCTGATGCGGTTCGACATACTTCGAGTAAATCGCGGGGGCATCGATGGTGCAGACACGTTTGATGGGGGCATCGAGGTAGTCGAAGGCATGCTCTTGAATCAGCGTGGTGATCTGGGCGGAGACGCCGCAGAAAGGTTTTGATTCGTCGACGAGGCAGGCCTTGTTGGTCTTTTTGACGGATTCGATGATGGCATCTTGGTCGAGCGGGCGGATGGAGCGGAGATCGACGACCTCGGCGCTGATTCCGTGCTCGCTTTGGAGGATCTCAGCAGCTTCGAGGCAGCGCAGGACGCTGGCGCCGTGGGCGATGAGAGAGATGTCGGTGCCTTCGCGTTTGATGTCGGCTTTGCCCAGAGGGATCGTGAAATCACCGTCGGCGGGATCGGGGACCTCGCCCTTGATTCCGTAAAGGGTGGTGTTTTCCATGACGTAGACAGGGTCATTGTCACGGATCGCGGTTTTCATGAGGCCTTTGGCATCGGCCGCGGTGGCTGGCGAGCAGACTTTGAGGCCCGGGAAAGCGGCAAAGAGGCCCTCGGGCGTGTGAGAATGAGTTGCTCCGACATTGGTGCCACCATTGGCGGGGCCACGCATGACGATGGGAACATTGATCAATCCGCCGGACATGTAGCGGCAGCAGGCGGCGTTGTTGACGAGTTGGTCAAAGGCGACGCTGTGGAAGGACCAAAACATGAGTTCCATGACGGGGCGGACGCCGAGCATGGAGGCTCCGATGCCCATGCCGATAAATCCGGCTTCGGAAATGGGGGTGTCGACGACTCGCTTGTCGCCCCACTTTTCCCAAAGTCCTTTAGTGACTTTGTAGGCTCCGTTGTATTGAGCGACTTCCTCGCCCATGAGGACGACGTTTTCATCGCGGGCAAGCTCTTCGTCGAAGGCTTCGTTGAGGGCGTCTCGGTATTCGATTTCGCGCATGGTGGTGAGTTGGTTCTGAGGTTTGTGGATAAAAGGTTTTATGAATCGAGGCGGCGGTCTTTCCAGTAGCCGGGTTTTCGGGAATTGGGGGCGACGGCGAGGATGATGATCGTGGTTTCGTTCCGGACGATGTCGGGGAGATAGAAGGGGAAGCTGCTGAGGTTGAATCTCCGGTGATCTCCGCGTTTACGGCAGTTTTTTGGGGATTCTGTGATGTAGTTGAGCGCAAGGTCGTAAGCTCTCAAAAAATTTCCAACAGTTTCTTGATCGATTTCGCTGTAATAATTGGATTCGGCTTCGAGTTCCTCTTCGGCTTTGGGATGAAGTCGGAAGGTCATAAATACTTGGCTCGAAGTCGTTTCATGACCTCGTCACCATCAACAGTTTCAACCCGGCCTTCGTCAATATCTTTGATGCGGTCGCTTATTTCGGTATCCCACTCTTTGTCAATTTCCGTTTGAGGAGCAGATGAAAGACCGTCAAATTCATTGAGAAAATGTCCGAGCTCCACTCTCTCTTCGTAGGAGAGACTGCGGACGGCTTCTTTTTGAATTTGCTGGAGGGTCATGACGGAAAGCTACTTGAAAACGCTCGTTTAGTCGTTGAAAAAGTGACGGCCAATTTTGGAGGCGTCGGTGTTATTATCGACTTCCCAGTAAACATCTTCGGTGATGCTTTCGATGGTGGGAGCGGGGGAATCGTCAGCAAATATCACCGAGTCGGCGGCCTGCTTTTTTGACTCAGTGTCAATTTCCTTGGCGCTCTCTTCCGTAAGGATTTTTTCATCGATCAAGCGCTGCCTCCAGAGATTGATGGGATCGTGATCACGCTTATACTTTTCGATCTCCTCGGGTGAGCGGTATTTTTTGTGGTTCGCATCAGCGACGGAGTGGCCGTAGTAGCGATAAGTATTGATTTCGAGGACGGTGGGCTTGGACTCCTTGCGGGCGCGCTCCATCGCAATGTGCATCTTGGCGCGGACCTCATAAAAGTCTTCTCCGTCTACGACGTCCCAATCCATGTCGTAGGCGTCGGCCCGTTGGGCGAGACACTCTTGATAAGCACTGGAGCGCTTTTGTGAGGTTCCCATGGAATAGCCATTGTTTTCGATGACGTAAACGACGGGGATGCCGAAGAGGGCGGCGATGTTGAGTGATTCGTGGAAAGCTCCTTGGTTGACGGCACCGTCTCCGAGGAAGCAGAGTGCGGAGCCCTCGAGGCCCTTGTATTTGAGACCGTAACCGAGACCGAGGCCGAGGGGAGTCTGACCGGCTACGATGCCATGACCGCCCCAGAAGTTCTTGTCCGGAGCGAAGAAGTGCATCGAGCCGCCCTTGCCTTTCGAGCATCCAGTCGCTTTTCCGAAGAGCTCAGCCATGCACTCGTTCATTGACATACCGACAGCGAGGGCATGGGCGTGGCAACGATAAGCGGTGATCATGTGATCATTTTCACCCATGAGAGAGGCGGCCCCCACGGCGAGCGACTCCTGACCGATGTAGAGGTGGAGGAATCCGCCCATTTTTCCCTTGGTATATTGCTTGGCGGCAGCCTGCTCAAAGCGCCGGATTTGAGCCATCTGGCGATAGTGTTCGATCTTCTTCTCCGAGGAGAGGGATTTATTGATGGGTGAGCTCGCAAAATCGAGCGCGGAAATGTTGGGGCTGCTGGCGGTCTCCATGGCGAAAGTATTTCAGGGACCGACATAGCGGTCACGACGAGGGGCCGCAAGACTAATGCAATTCGGTTCTTTTTCTCAAATATCAGACGGATTTGGCTCTCTGGTGTGCTTCTACGCTCGATGAAATCAATGTTCGTTGCTCTCTCAAGTCTCCTGCCGCTTACAGTTTCGGCGGTCGAATTTGAAAAACCGCTTCAACTGAGGGCTGGCGACACGCCCATTCAGGTGGAAGCCCCCGGCTTCGCCGCTCCGCTCTTCACGATCTGAACGGCGACGGGAAGCGTGATCTTGTCGTGGTTGATAGTACGAGGATTAAGTTGCTTCCCGAGGGAGTGACCGGTGAGGAGTCCGAGAAGGGCTTGGTCGGATGGCAGAAGGAAATGAACACGCTGCAGAAGTCATTGCAGGATGAGCTTTCAGAGAAAGAGATGGATGAAGTTTTCGCAATTATATGCGAAACGCGGGAAATTTCTGAAAGAGGAGTCCAGCGGTTTCGTATCAAGATGGTTAGAAGTAACCCCTCTGATTTTGTGTGTTTGTGTGACCGCGTCCTTGTTTCGACAGGGACGCGGTTTTTCGTGGCGGAAAAGTTTTTTTAGGGAGCGTGTCATAAACGGCGTCCTTGCTGGCAATAGAGTGTATGAGCGGACACCCATCATCGGGTCCGCGGGTTGCTTCCTCAGGAAGAGCGCGATATCCGCAGCTCCGCCGAGATCAGCAAGCCCATCTTGGAGAGCTTCCAAAGCAGGCTTTTTAGCTACCGAAAACCCAACCTCAAACCGCTTGCGTTGGGAACCCAGCGTGCGCGCCTTGGGGCAATCCAGAGGTTTTTTGCCCGGTACGGCGCAAAGAGATCGCCGACAAAATTGCGCGTTATGAATCTGGTGCAGCCCAGCACGTCAGCAGTGTGCCGGTTGGAGGAAGGTGCTTTTGCTTAGCCTCTTAGCGGTCCGCTGCGGGATGATATGATCGCCGGGATGGATCATTCGAGAGTGGGTTGACCTGACCCATCCTAAGCGGCTGACCCTCACTCTTGGACCAAGGCCGGATCATCAAGGTCCAGTCGGTAGAGGATTTGATTGTAATCATAGCGAGGGGTTTTGATGTCAGTATTGGAAAATGAAACGGTATAGGTGCCCTCAAAAATAAGGGTGGGACTTTTTTTCGGAGTGAGGTCGGGGTGAATACGGGGGTTGTAAAAGGTGTGTTTTGCGTGGCTGAGGATTTTGACCGCATTCTCCCATGGTCCCGTGGGATGCTCCGCTTCCGCATACCAGATTTCGCCGAGGGGTGAGGGTTTGCCGTTGAGTTGAGTAAAAACCGTGACCCATTTCTTGCGGAAGGAATTCCAAGCGATGGAGCCACGGTGTGGGGTGATTTTCAACCCGCCCTTTGCGACGACCTTGGGCTGGGAAGTGAGAGTTTGCCATTGTGCGGGATCTTGCCACGCCTCGAAGGTGGCGGGCATGCGGAGTGCGGGGAAGGGGTCGCCAAAGTAGGCCCGTTTCACCCCGTCAGGATCGGTGTGGATGACTGGGTGACCTTCAGGAACGCGGGGCGGTTTGGGGCTTTTTAAGCTGTGCTCCCAGAGGGTTTTGTGGTCCTCAAAGAGTTCCGTTTCCTCGTTCCAGAGACAGAGCCCAAGGCGGTAGACATCGAGGTGGTTTCGGATTTTCGAGTAGGTTGCGACGAGCCGTGGTGTGCCATCTTTGTCGGGAAGGCTGAGGTATCCGTTGAGCCAAGTGGGGCCTTTGCCGGGGAGTTCGGCGACTGAGCGTGGACGCCCATCCGCTGCGCGAAAGTAAGCAAGGGGGAGCTTCAGCGGTGGCTCCAGCGATCGCAGGGGAGCGGGGGTGGTCGTGGCACCCGTCATGTGAAAAAGACCGAGGGGATACTGCCCGACGGCGGAGTCGCCCCAAGCCCAGAATTTTTTCCCGCGATGAAGAGTGGTTTGGATGCTATCACAGCCGAAGATTCCGCTCTCCTTCCAATCAAGGTGACGGCCGAGCTTCTGGCTTTCCGCAAAAAGTCCCGCTCCGGTGAGTCGACCGAGGCGTTTTGCGATGCTGCTGCGCCCGATCTTGACCTGATGGCTTTCGCCGGAAACGGGAGTCACGCGAATGCCTCGATTACCGAAGCGATCGGCAGGGACCTCGTAGCCGTCGCTCGAAACGGTGAGCCAGATTTCCCGGTCCATGAGCTCGGGGGAATCGATCGCCACCACCCCGGCGTTGTCGGTGATGAAGGTGACATTGTGCGTCGTTTCGAGTCGGACGAGCGGAACAGGCCAGCCGTTCTCGCGGTCGATGACCTCGATTTGAAAAGGCTTTGCGAGAGCGAGGACAGGCAAAAAGGGGAGTAGGAAAAAGGATTTCATGAAATTCTCCGGGGGAGAGGAGGACTAACTCGAGAAAAGAGTGGCCGGGAAAATGATCTGCATCAGCAAGGTGAGGAAGAAATTCACCACCAAAATGGCGAGTGAAGAATAGACCATGGCCTCGGTGGTGCCGCGTCCCACCCCGACGGCTCCGTTGGTGGCTTTGAGGCCGCGGTCGCAGGAGATGATGACGATGATGATGCCAAACGAGAGGCCTTTTACCATCGCGATCGCGACGTCGGCGAGATCGACATAGTTCCTCATGTTCGCGATCCAGTAAGCTGATTCGACTTTGAACACTCCGACACCCACGACGTAGGAGGCGATCATTCCCAGGGCCGCTGACTCTGCAATGAGAAGGGGGATTGAGAGGATCATCGCCAACAAGCGCGGCGTCACGAGATAATCGACGGGATGAACTGCCATCGAGCGGAGGGCATCGATTTGTTCCGTCACTTTCATCGTGCCGATCTCGGCGGCCATCGCCGACCCGACCCGGCCCGCGAGCATCAGCCCTGTGATCGAGGGTCCTAGTTCCCGAAGCATCGCGACCGAGACCAGACCACCTGCCGCCGTTTCGATGCCGAAGAGTTTGAATTGAAAAAGGGTCTGGGCCGCCAGAACCGCGCCGGTGAAAGCCCCTGTGACACAAACGACCACTTGTGAGCGTGCCCCGATCTCGGCGACCTGATCCCACATTTGTTTCCAGCGTTTTTGCCCCTTGGTGAGCGAGGTAAAGATTTCTCCGACCAATATCCCAAGTTGCCCAAGGTAATTGAGAAAGCTCAGGACTAAACGTCCCGTTGCTTGGAAGATGCTCACGGGCGGAGATTACTGCCGGAGGCTCCGCAAAGCCATCCGGAACATTACTCGAAGAAAACGGCGATTTCGGGCGGGAGTTCGTCGACGGGGTCGTTTTCCGTAAACATGGTCGCTCAAAATCGCGAACGGCCAAAAGCGAAGCTATTCGGCTACGGTTCATTTGCTCCGCACGATCTTGCTACCACTCCCTCGCAGGTACGTGAAATCCTTGCGTATATCTATCGAGGATATACCCTAAGCCAATGAAGGTCACCACCGTCTTTAAATCTGGAAACTCGCTTTGCGTTCGCCTGCCAAAGGGCTTCAGCCTCCCCTTGGGCAAAGTTGAAATTCACAAAGACGAAAAAGGGATTCACCTTTCCGCTTTGGAAAACGACTGGCCCACCAACCTCTCTGAAATTTTTCCTTCCGAAAATCCCGCGACAGAAGATTGGCCACGACCAAGTCAGGGCGAACTCCCGACCATCACTCAATGGTGAGATTCCTCCTTGATACCAATACTTGCATCGACTTCATCAAAGGTCGAAAAGAAGTCATCACGTGGGCAAGCAAACTTCCCAGAAGCTTGATCGGTCTGTCCGCGATCGTCCTTTATGAATTGGAAATGGGTCCTCTGAAATGCCCGACGAAATACCAAGCGCAGCAACGTGCCATTTTGGATCGATTCCTGGGCCTCTTTCCACTCGTGTCATCCTTCACCCGTGATCATGCCAAGCTTGCCGCGGCGATCCGGGCTGATCTTGAAAAAGAAGGTCTGATGATCGGGCCGTCCGACGTTTTGATCGCGGCACAAGCACTGGCCGAAAACCTGACCCTGGTGACCACCAATGTCAGTGAATTTGGTCGCATCCCTAGCCTCAAGATTGAGAACTGGAAGGAATGACTCAATCGGTCACCTTCCTCATTCTTCATCAATCTTCCGTATTTATTGCTCTCCTGACTTCTTGATTCTTGAGAGTCGCCACATCGTTTTTCGATCATTCACAATCTCGAGTTGTTACCACTGACAGAGGGACTCGATGTGCTTGGCGGAGCCGTCTCTTAGCCAGGCGTCGAGTTGGGCGGGGTCTTTTAATTGTTGACCTCGGGATCTGGGGACGACGATGAATTTTGAGTCGATCCCGGGGAGGGTGGTGAGGTCGCCCCAGATTTTTTCGAATTGGAGGACGGGGAAGACGTCTTCCTGACCGTGGCCCCAGCGTTTTTTGACTTCCTTTAGGGTGATGTAGGTGGGGAGTTTTGAAGCGACTTGGCGGATGCCTTGGGCGATTTTTTCCTGACTGCGGGAGAGGATGTCTTGTCTGGTTAGGCCGAAGAGATTGAGCAACTTGTCGAGGTCGATCCAGGTGGTCATGGAGTTATAGTAGGAGAGGACGAATTCGTCCTCTTCGTGTGGCATGGCGAGACCTTCGAGGAGGCGCGCGCGGCCGTTGATCGAGGCGAGGCCGCCTCCTCGGTCTTCGAGGCGGCGGGTGATGACTTCGAAGGTGAGGCCGGTATCGCTGGCGAGGTGGTGGCCGAGGAGGGCGGGGTCAACGTCGGCACCGAGGGTGTCGATGTTGTGGAGCATGAGGGTTTTGAGTTGGGGGCGCTCGCTGAGGAGGTCGGCGAGGGTGCCGTTGAGGAGGAGGTTGGGGACTTCGTAAAAGTGGCCGACGGGGTGGAGGCACTGGAGGGGGAGATTGTCGGTGTAGTCGGAGGCTTCACCGGCGCCACGGGCCCATCCGATGAGGGCGGTGCGGAGGGAGTCGCGCATTTTCTGTTGCTGCTCGTCGAGGACTTGTTGGGGCATTTCTTCCCAGGCGAAGCGGAGGTCGCGGACGGTGGGGACCATGCGTTGGCCGACGGAACGACCAGGGGAGAGGTGGAGCGGGCCGGGGTAGTTGTAGTCTTGGACAGTGTCGAGGAAGTCGCGGGTGGGTTGATGGGTGAGGTAGGAGGTGGTGAAGAGATGGGGGATGGGCGTTCCGGCTTCGGTGCCACGTTTGCGGGACTTGCCGAGGTGGGTTTCGATAAAGGTGCGGTGACGACCGGCGAGGCGAACGAAGGGATGGAGGGCTTTGCAAACTCCCGCGCCTTGGGTCCAACGAGATCCGGCTCCGGCCGCGAGCGAGATGACGGCGATTTCGCCGTTGGCGAGGGCTTTTTGTCCAAGGACGAGATTCGCTGAACTTGGAGGTGTGGCGGTGAAGTCGGTGATGTCTTCAGCATTGACATCCTTGATGGTGGTATTGGCAGGGAGACGGTTCTGGGCGAGTCCGATGCGGCCTTCGAGGAGGTCCTTGCGGATTTGCTCGTGTTGGGCGCGGTCGAAGCCGTTCTTCTTAAGGAGTTGGTCGAGGGAGTTGGCTTCTCCGGTTTGTTCCGCAACACGTGGGATGAGGGTGTCGAAGAGGGCTTGGACAGAGGATGAAAAGGCAGGGTCGGTGCGGCAGGCGCGGGCGAATTGATCGAGCTCGGCACGTGCCGTGGCGGTGAGATTAGCGGGTGGGGTGCGGAGGGTTTCGCTCAGAGAAAGGTGGTAGTAGGAGGGGGGGAGGAGGGCTTCTTCGCCGCGGTGGAGTGCGCCAAAGGTGCCGTGGGGGTTGATCCCGAAATCATAGACGACGGGGTCCATCGCGAAGGGGAGGGCGTGCTCCAACTCTCGCTTTGTTCGGAGCATGATCTCGTGAATTGTAGTGAGAGCTTCCTTTTTGCGGGAGGGATCGACGATGAAGCCCATGCCGCCGCCGGACATGCCTCCGAGCATCCAGAAGCCCCAGAAGTCGTCGCCGAATTTTTCGGAGATGCGGGAGATGAGGGTTTCGGTGAAGTGGTTGGTGGCCCAGGGGATGATGGTTTGGAGGGGGCCGCGGAAGTTTTCGGTGGTGAGTTTGCCGAGAGTCTTGATGTCGCCTTGGGAGAGGGCGTCGACGATTTGGTCGAGGAGGTCGAGAGCGTCTTGGCGGGCTTTCCATTCGGCGCTGGAGCGGAGGAGGTATTTTTCGGTGACCATCTCGAGGATGGGGCCGACGTTTTGGGCCATGCCGCCATGGACGAGGATGAGGGAATCGGTGAGGGCTTGGCGGGCGGATTCGGGGATTTCTTCGTTGCTGAAGACCTTATGCTTGGGCATGAGGCGGCCTTGGGAGATACCGTGTTCGGGATCTGCTTCGCCCGCGATTTCTCCTTCGATGAGTTTGATGCCGGGCCAGACCCCGCCGGAGTCCTGCCATCCGCCGCCGGAGCCGCCGATCCATTCACCGAGGATGGAGCGGGCAAGGACGAGGCGTCTTTCGCTTTCGGTGAGTTCGCCGGTGAGTGATTGCGTTTGCCCGGTGGCGCGCATACAGGCGCTGATGAGGGCGGCGAGGAGATTGGTGGAGACGGCGAGCCGGGAGCCTTTTGGGATGTCGTTGACCGAGGAGATGATCTCGATCCCGCGTCCGGGGCCGGCGATGCGGGCGAGGAGTTTGGCGAGGGATGTGCCGGAGCCTTCGATCCCGGGAGGAATGATGCCCGAGGCGATGACGGCGGCTTTGAGAAGGCCGAGGTGGTCTTTGGCAAAGTCGAAGACGTCGGCGAGCGAGGAGATCTCGGCGCTCGCTTTGAGATCGATGGAGGTGAGGCGAAGGACGGGTTGGTCGATGATTCGGAAGTAGGCTTCGACCGGAGGTTTTGGTTTGGCCTCGTGACCGTGAACGGCGAGGTCGACGGAGACGTTGACGACGCGGGCTCCTTGCGGGAAGTCCATGCCGAGGAAGAAGATGTCCGACCAAGCGGAGTGGGTCAGGTCCATGCGGACGGGGGTGCGTTCGCAGAGGACGGGGAAGAGGTGGTCGTCTTGTTCCAAGAGTTCGGGACGAATGCGGAGGGGGTGATCGGAGGGGTGGCCCATGCGGAACATCCACTGGTTGCCGCGGACGGTGCGGACGGAGCGGCGGACTTGGTTGGCGAGGGTTTGGAAGGCGAGTTGGTGGTAGGCGGCGGCGAGGGCGGAGGAGATGCCATCGGAGGGGCCGTCCTTTTTTTGGATGTCGAGGAAGGTGTCGATGGCTTCTTCGAAGTGGCGAGCGAGGAGGCCTTCGTAACCAGCGAAGGGGATGGAGCCGGTGGCTTCGGCGGGGAGTATTTCAGGGAGGTGGAAGCGGTAGATTGCTTGTAGGAAAAAGATGGCGCGGACGCGGTGGTAGAGGTTGTCCGAGGTGCGGCGGAAGGAATCGAGTTCCTGGCACTCTGCGAGGAGGGCGGTGGGGTCGAGGTTGGCGCAAGCCTCGGCGAGGGGTTGGTCGCGGATGGCGGGGTTTTCCGAGGTGATGAGGGAGAGGAGCATAATAGAAAGTTATTAAGTTACGTTTTAGTCTAGGTCGTGCTGGTTTCAGGCGGAAAACCCTCACAAGTAAATAAGACGAAACCGGTTAGAGGCTTAAACCGAATTGAGTATAAACTTGTGTGCTCGCCATGTTCTTTAGTTTTCACGGTGACGTCGTAAAAACTCGTAAATATTGCGGCATGGATTGATCCGCAGCTGGTCCACGCATTACTCGCTGATATTTTGTGGACATCACTATCAAGAGAGGAAAGGTGTCTGGCTATCGCTGATCTAGCAGAAAAACATCTCCATAATTGAAGTATTAGAGGACTCCAAATTAGAAGTATTCCGAGAACAATGATTAGCAGAAGATGAATGGAAGACGTCATTGTCTGGATCTATCAGGTTATTTTGCTGAAGGACTGAACGATCAGTCGCTATCGAGTGGCTGCGATGAGCTCGATCATGGCACCCATCACTTCGTCGCGGCCTTCGCCGGAGAGGGCCATGCCGAGCTGGGCGCGGAGGAGGCCGTAGGGTTCCTCGATATTGAATCGGAGTCCTTCGATTTCGCAGGCGAGGTATTTTTCACTGCGGGCAGCAGCTGCGAGGCTGGGGGTGAGAGGGAGGTTGTGATCGCCGGAGAAGGATTCCTTAAGATGCTCCATCACTTCCGGAGTGAGAACGTGCATGCCGAAGAAGCAGAGGTAGTTGCCGGCGCGGAGACCGGGAACGATGAGTTCTTGTTCGGCAACGGTGGGGGTGGGCTTTTCGAGGATATTTGAAACCTCGTAGAGTCCCTGACGGCCCCCGACAGGGGAGCCGCCGATTGTTCCGTAAAAGGGGAGTTTACTCTCGTGAGTGGGCTGGACTGCGGAGACCGGACCGTCGGCTTGCTCTGCCACGGTGAGAAGCTGGCCGAGGCAGGATTTTTCCGCGAAGGAAAGATAGAGGTGATCGCTCATCATGAGGAGGAAGGGGTCGTTGCCGGTGAATTTTTGGGCGCAGAGGACGGCGTGGCCGTATCCCAGGGGTTCGCTTTGTTCGATGAAGGTGACCTTTCCGAGGTGGTCGGCGACGGCTGAGGTGAAGTCGCTTTCGGTTCCGGGGGCGATGATGATGGCGGCGGATTCGATCCCGCTGGCGAAGATTTCATCGAGGAGGAAGTCGGCCACGGTTTTGGGATCGCCAGTGGGACTCACGAGGGTCTGAAGGGGGAGGTGCTGCTGGTTGAGACCGGCTGCGGTGATGACCGCTTTCTTAATCTTCATGGAATGTCTGAGGACGGTAAGTAAAGGGGGCTTGGTTGACAAGGCGCAAGGGAAGGGGGGAGTCACTACCGCGGCATTCCCTAAAGAGGGGAAATGTGCTTGCTCCGGCTATGGTGTCACGTTTTACGTTGTGTATGAGGGGTAGTTGGGCAAGGAGGTTCTCGATCTCAAGGATATTTGCTGAATGTGCTTCTAGTTCCGTAATCCGGTGGGATCCGCGGGCGCGATGAATTGAGCTTGGCTTTTGGAACCCTTGACAGAAAGGCCTGTCTACGGCACGGGATTGTCCTGTCACTATGAGTAAACTCACGATTCGCGATGTCGATGTCGCCGGCCAGGAAGTCCTGATGCGGGCTGATTTTAATGTTCCTAAAAACGAGGCCCTCGAAATCACGGATGAGACCCGGATTCAGGCGGCTCTGCCAACGATCAAAGAACTGCTGTCCAAAGGGGCCCGTCTTGTTCTCTGTTCGCACATGGGTCGCCCGACTGAGGAGCGGGAGAAGAAGTATTCTCTCGAGCCCGTGGCAGCTCGACTTTGTGAACTCCTTGAGCAGGAAGTAACCTTTGCGGATGATTGCATTGGTGAGGACACCGCGGCCTTGCGCGCCGAGCTGAAAGACGGAGATGTGCTCCTTTTGGAAAACACCCGCTACTACTCCGAGGAGAAGAAGAATGACCCGGAGTTCGCCAAGGCCCTCGCTGGCAATGCCAAGATATTTGTGAATGATGCCTTTGGCACCGCGCACCGTGCCCATGCTTCGACTGAAGGAGTAACGCACCATGTCGAGAAGAGCGTGATGGGATTGCTCATCGAGCGTGAGCTTGAGTATCTCGAAGGAAAGCTCGGGAATGCCGAGAGTCCCTTCGTGGTGATTATGGGCGGAGCGAAGGTGAGCGATAAGATCGAAGTGATCATGGCTCTCCTTGAAAAAGCCGATACCATTTTGATTGGTGGAGCGATGGCCTACACTTTCCGTAAGGCGCAGGGTTATGAAATCGGGATGAGCTTGGTCGAGAATGACAAACAGGAGCTCGCTCTCGAGATCCTCAAGAAGGCCGAAGAAAAAGGCGTCAAATTCCTCCTTCCCGCCGATACCCGTATCACGAAAGAATTTAAAGAAGGAGCCGAGACCTGGAACACCGAGGTCTATGGACAAGGTGGGACGATTCCGGCTGACAAGGAAGGCATCGACATCGGCGATGTCGCGATCGAGGAGTTCAAGGAAGTCCTCGCAACTGCAAAAACAGTTCTTTGGAACGGCCCCATGGGTGTCTTTGAGAAGGACTGCTTTTCCAAGGGCACCAAGGCGATTGCCGAGGCCATTGTCGCAAGTGGCGCGCTCAGCATCGTGGGCGGAGGTGACTCTGTGACTGCCGCTGTGAAGTTTGGAGTGGCTGACAAGATGAGCTTCATCTCCACCGGAGGCGGAGCGAGCCTTGAGCTTCTCGAAGGAAAGGCACTTCCCGGCGTGGCGGCACTTTGCGAAGCGTAAGAAGCTGATCAAGACGACGGATCTTTTAGACGGGTGGGAGCGCATGCTTCCACCCGTTTTCGATGCTGGGGTCAATCGGCGGCCTCGCGGCCTCGTCTGCCATCGCCTTCGCGGCTCTCTTTTGCCCCATGCTGAGTTGATGGATGACCGCGGCGGCCAAGGGGGAGGTTACGATCAAAATGAGTGCACCGACCTGCGCTTGCTCGTTGTGGGCAATCACTCCTTCGATGGTGTCAACGCTGTCATTGAATTTGTTGGCAACCCGGCTGTAGATCGTCCAGATCAACCAGGCGGTCCACCAGAATCCGAGGAGCAATCCTGTTTTGACTTGAGCACTGACCTGGTCCCTGATGAAGGCCATCGCCTGAAAAGGTTTCCAAAATTGCACGATGGGAATGAAGTAAAATCCAACCGCCCATCCCGGAGTCTGGGGTTCGCTTGTGCCAATTCCCCGCACTCCGCTTCGTGAATAAAAGAGCCAAGCATTCTTGGTGGATTTGTTCTTCCAAATGCACCAAAAAATGAAGGTGAAAAGCATCACCGCACCGCTCATCATAGCGATGCCACCGGAGGTTCGTTCCAGATTTTCGATCGAGGTAAGATCGCCAGTCTCAATATCATACGTCCGCATCTTCTCATTGATCTGCTCAATTGTGATGATCTGTGCTGCGGCCACCCCGACCCCAGCGAGTAAGAGTCCGACGACGGTATAGTGAAGCCAGCCAATCTCGCGGTAGGACCCATACGGAGAATGATGCCTCCCGATTTTTCGAACCTTAAGGGGGGTGAGGAATCTGCTTGTGGGGTGGCGTAGGGATTCTGGGTCATAAAACGGATAAGTCTGGAGGGAATGGGGGCGACTTGGAAGGATGAATTTGAGAAAGAACACTCCGTCATTCCTCCGGTTCGAAGTGAATTAATTTGCGGAATTTGGATGAGATTCTTTCTTCAAATCCTTGACAAACGAATGAACTTTCAGTAATTACTGAAAGCAGATGAGTGACGAGCGAGCCAAACTTGAAGAAGCCCGGGATGAGTTCGTGACTCAGTGGGGGATCATGGGTGCCCAGTGGGGGATCAATCGCACGATGGCTCAGATTCATGCCCTGCTCATGACGGCTCCTGATGTCATGAGTACCGATGAGGTGATGAAGGACCTCCAAATCAGCCGGGGCAATGCTCACACCAACTTGAAAGATCTCGTCGGCTGGGGCCTCATTCGCATCGTGACCAAAAAGGGGGAGCGGAAGGAATTTTTTGAAGCTGAGAAGGATGTGTGGGAGATTTTTAGGCGGGTGGCTCGTGAGCGGAAACGTCGCGAGATCGACCCCGCCCTCGAGACTCTCCGTAGCTGCAAGGCGGCGACCGAGAGTTTGGTCTCAAACGAGGCCAAAGCTTTTCACGATCAGATGGTCCAGCTCGAGGACTTTGTGAGCTTCGCGTCTAAAATGGGGGAGCGGGTCGCATCAATGCAGCACGGCAAAGCCATTAAACTGGCGATGAAGATTTTCGGATAAGCGCTGATTCCATGGAATCAAATTCAACGTTCGAAACGCACAGACCAAACTTTCAGAAAATACTGAAAAAACAAAACACACAGGAAGAATAAAATGAAACTCCCCATCCATCCTAAAAAAATCGAGGTCTTCTACGACGGACGTTGTGGCATGTGCTGCAGTTTTCACGAGTGGATCAACCAACAGAAGCGGGCCTTTGAGATCAAGTTCGTGCCTTACCAGGCTGCGGAGGCTGAAAGGGTTTTCCCTGGAATTCATACTCTCGACCCGGCGCGTGAAATGATCGTGCGGACCGATGAGGGAGGGGTTTTTCGCGGAGCGGAAGCGTGGGTCTGGTGTCTTTACAGCTGCTCCGATTATCGCGACTTCGCGCACCGGCTGGCGAGGCCAGTCATGCTTGGCGTGGCCGTTCGAATGTGCCGACTCCTTGCCGCGAACCGACACGGACTAAGCAAGATTTTCTTCCGCCGCAAAGACCGCGAAGTAAGAGAAACTCTTCACAACATGACTCCGCCCGATTGCGAGGGCGATCACTGCGCTGCCGACAAAGACGAATGGCGCGCCGAATTAATGCACTAATCTCCAACTAAAAAATACCATGAACGAAACAGCGACTACCTACGCCCTCTATCTTCTCATCGCGATTCCCATTACCATCTGGGTGGCGCGGACTTTGCACAAAAACGGAAGAGTCTTCCTTGTCGAGTGCTTCGGAGGTGACCTCGAAATGGCCGACAGTGTGAACCACCTTTTGGTGGTGGGGTTTTACCTCATCAACATTGGATTTGTGACGCTCTATCTGAAACTGGATACGCTCGTCCAGGGAACGACCGGGGTCTTTGAAGCCCTGAGTGGAAAGCTGGGCGTTGTCCTCCTGGTCCTCGGAGCGATGCACTTCTTTAATCTCTTCCTCTTTAGCCGCGTGCGGAGCAAAGGCGCGCGTCCGACTCCACCACCCCTCAATATGTAGAAAACGAAGCCATGAACTGGATCAAAAAACTGTTAAGAAGAGGAACTGACAAAACCCGTCCGCGTCGTTTGACGAGAATGTTTGAAATGTAGAATTGAATGATGAAAAATGTGAATATTGACCCTGTTGAGGCTTGGGGGAAATCCCTCAGCTACGTCCTGCTTTGGCCCCTGCTAGGTTACGGAATCGTAGCGATACTGACTGCCCTTAGCTCAATGCCTTCCTATGCCCTTTTTTGGTTGCTCGGTGGCGGGATAGGTTTGGTGATTCATTTTATCTCCTACTTAATGGTAGGACTCCCCATCTACCTCACATTTTGGAAGACCAAACCCGAGATTTGGACCTTCCGTGTTGGACTCACCTTGGGGGCTGTGATGGGTGGTTTGAGTATGGTAGGAATCAGTCTTTTGGATGGGATTGAGAGTTTTGATTTCGATAGGTTCATTGGGGCGTTTCTTTTTGGCGGTCTTTATGGGTTAGTGACAGCCGCCGCAGCAATCGTAAGCCGTAGAAAGAACAGAAATGAACGCTGAAGTAATTATCTGGTTACTCCGTCTCGCGGGGTTGATGTGCACGGGGCTGATCGTGGCGAATTTTGTGGCAGCTCCTCGCTTGGGCTATGCGCGGAACCTCGCTGGCTCGGAAAATTTGGTGCGGCAGATCTTCTATGTGCATTGCGCTTACATCGTGTTCCTGATTGCGTCGCTGGCGGCGCTTTGTTTGGGATGGCCTGAGCTTCTTCTTGCGGATGGAATGGGCCGGGTAGTGAGTGGATTTTTTGCAGTCTTTTGGGGAAGCCGAGTAGTTGTCCAACTGACCTATTATGACAAAATCGAACGGCGTAAGGAGTCGTTCTGGGATGTCTTTTTCCTGCTTGTGTTTTTAACCATGGCTGTGATCTTCGCCGCCGCCGCTTTGACTGACCAATGAAAGACTTACTAAACTATGGACTGATGTTTGCAGGTTTTGGTCTGACCTTGCTGGTGATTGCTAGCCTTTGGATTCCCAAGGTTCTAGGCTGGAAAGAGAAGCTCAAAGATCTGAGCCCTCTTATGAAAGAGCTTTGGTGGACTTATTCTTTCTATGTCTGGGCGAGTAATTGCTTCTTTGCGATCCTGGCACTGGGGTTTCGGGATTGGTTTTTGAGCGGCAGGCCGTCGGCGGCGGCAATGGCGGGGTTCATCTGCTTCTGGTGGTCAGTGCGGATTTATCTCCAGTTCTTCGGGTTTGATTTCGATGAGGTTGACGACACGCGGGCAAACCGAATTGCCAAACTCATGCTGACCCTGCTTTTCCTCTATCTCATGATTTTCTTTGCCATCATCCTTTGGTGGAATTTGGGGGGCGCGCCATGATTTGGATTCCGGTTCTTATTGTTCTGGGCCTCGTGGCGGGTCGATTACGCTTGCCGCTGTGGGCGGGGTGGTTAGGGGGCTTGGGTTTGTTGATGGCGGCTCACGGGGTCTTGCTGGAAGCGGATCCCATCATTCGAATGGTTGGGATTTGTGCGGTGCTTCTCGCGGGGATGAAGGGTTTGGTCTACGTCGCTTGGGGTGGGCATCTGGGATGGTGGCGCTACCTTCTCTTTTCGCTCGGCTGGTTCGGGATGGACCCGGGGAGCTTTGCGAAGCGTCGTGAGGGTTTGAGTTTTAAAGAAGACCTCGCTTGGGGAGCGGCGCTCATGGTGGTGGGGACGCTGGGGGCGTGGTTGGTCTGGGCCATGGAATGGCGTCAGATTTTGGTGATGTTTTTGCCCATGAGCATCGGTTTTCACTTCGGGGCCTTGCGGGTATTGAAAGGGGTTTTGAGGTGGGCGGGATTCCCGGTGCGGACTCTGTTTCCTAATCTATTGAAGGCGAAAGGCGTGGCCGATTTTTGGAGCCGACGGTGGAATGTGGGCTATTCACAGATGATGCAGCGGCTGGTCGGAAGACCGGTCGGGGAGATGATGGGACGGAAGGCGGGGGGCTTCGGCGTTTTTCTCGTCTCAGGTCTTTTGCATGAAGTCGCGATCACGGTTCCGGTCAATGCGGGCTACGGATTGCCAACCATTTACTTCGTGACACACGGCCTCCTGGTTATTTTGGAAGGGAAGTTAGGCCGCTCTTTAGGGAAGATATTTGCGCTGTTGGCAGTTGGCGTGCCCTTGGGCTTTCTCTTTCCGCCTGAGTTCCAAAGCGAGGTCATCGCTCGATGCCTTGGATTCTTCGATTTACTGACATGAAGAAAATGATCATCGCGGGAGCAAACGGCTTCCTTGGGAAATACCTCATTCAATGGTTTTACCAGCGAGGATGGGAAGTGGTGGGGTTAAGTCGGAATGGGGGTGTGACGCCTGAGGCGAAGGATGTTCATTGGGATGGGCGCACGATGGGGGATTGGGTTGCTGAATTTGAGGGAGCCGAGGTTTTGGTGAATCTCGCGGGCAAGAGTGTGAATTGTCGATACAACGAGAAGAACAAGGCTGCCATCTTTGTGAGTCGGATTGAAAGTACGAAGATTCTCGGAGAAGCGATCAGCCAGTGCCAACGCCCACCGCGTCTGTGGCTAAATTCCAGCACCGCGACAATTTATCGCCATGCCGAAGATCGACCACAGGGTGAAGAAGAAGGGGAATTGGGAGCGGGATTTTCGGTGGAAGTTGCGAAGGCCTGGGAGAAGGCTTTTCTCGAAAGTGAGGCTCCGGAGAGGGTGAAAAAGGTAGCTCTGAGATCGGCCATTGTGATCGCGAATGAGCCGGGGTCGGCCTTTGATTACCTGCGGAGGATTGCCTGGCTGGGACTTGGTGGACGGATGGGGAGCGGGCGGCAGAAGATGAGCTGGATCCATGTTGATGATTTCTGCGGGGCGATTGAGTGGATGATTGAGCGGGAGGAATTGCAGGATTTTTACAATCTTTCAGCTCCAAATCCTACGGACAATGCTGGGTGCATGGCCGGGTTCAGAAGGATTGCGGGAAGGAGGCTCGGGATGCCGGCGACGCGTTGGATGTTGGAAATCGGGACTTTTTTAATGCGGTCAGAGTCGGAATTGGTGCTGAAGAGTCGTTGGGTGCTGCCTAAACGGTTATTGGCGGAAGGCTTTGATTTTCAATGGCTTGACTTCGATGAGGCGCTCGATGCTCTGGTGAAGGGGGGGGAATAGGGGTGAAATGGTCCTGAACGATCAGTCTTGCGCATTTTATGGGACTGAGTTACGCAGCCCCAGACATGAGGAAGCCAATCATAGCCGCAAACTGGAAGCTCAACAAAGGACCGTCCGACACCGAGGACTTTATTAAGAGTTTTGAGAACAAACTCGCCGACCTCCCTAAGGGCGTCGACATCGTGATCGCGCCACCTTTTGTGTCGCTGCCGAAGGCGACTGAGCTACTCGCGCATTCCAAGGTTCGCGTCTCTGCTCAGAATATGAGCGAGAAGGACAACGGTGCGTTTACCGGTGAGGTGAGCGCGTTTATGTTGAAGGAAATCTTCGTCAACTACGTGATCCTGGGTCACTCCGAGCGTCGCTCGATTTATGGTGAGACTGATGAGATCATTAACGCCAAGATTTTGAAGGCTCACGAAGTGGAGTTGAAGCCGATTTTCTGTATCGGTGAGACTTTGAAGGAGCGTGAAGACGGGAAGCTGGAGGATGTCCTTCGCACCCAAATCACGGATGGTCTCAAGGACGTCACCGAGAAGCAGATGCTTGATACCGTGATCGCTTATGAGCCTGTCTGGGCGATTGGCACCGGTGTTGTTGCGACTCCCAAGCAGGCGCAGGATACTCACGAGTTTGTTCGCTCGGTTCTGACCGATCTTTATGGAGTTTCCGTTTCTGAGAAGATCCGCATTCAATATGGAGGTTCGGTGAAGGCCGGCAATGCCGCCGAGCTTCTCGGGCAAAAAGACATCGACGGCGCACTCGTCGGTGGTGCGAGCCTCGAGGCCGCAAGTTTTGCCGACCTGATCAGGAATGGTGTGGTAGAGTAATCGCATCATGGAAAGAGCGGTTTTTGGAACCCGAACCGGCGAGGTGCTCGTCGGGTATGGTCCATTTACTACGTTTGCTGAGCCACCCTCTGCCGGGGTGGCTTTTTATCGCAATGATTTCTCACTGAGTGAGGAGAAGCCGTGGCTCGTTCCGGACCGGGTGGAGGTTTTGGAAAAGGCTCCTGTTGCGGGTGCGGTGGAGATTGATTGGGAAGAGCCGGACCCGGCGGGTTTTGCGGAGGTTTTTCGCGAGGTCTCGGATGCGATTGGGCAAGGGGTGCTTGAGAAATCGGTTCCGGTAGTGACGGCGAAGGGGAAGGGTCTATGTTCGCCGGATGATCTGCTCGTGTCCTTACTTGAGGTGCCAGAGACTCTGCGGCCTTACGGCTGGATTGGGGAAGAGGGCGGTTTTTTGGGGGCGACGCCTGAGGTGTTGTTACGATACTTCGATGGACGGATCTATACGATGGCGCTGGCGGGGACGGCGAGGAGTGATGAGCGGATTCTCTTTGCGATCGATGATAAGGAAATCCGCGAGCATGAGTTTGTGGCCCAAACCTTGATTGCGAAGCTTTCGGATCTCGGAATGGTGATCCGGAATGAGCGGGGAATTCTTGATCTCGGGAAGCTGATTCATTTTCAAACGCTCATTAAGGTGGAACTCTACAAGTATGAGGAAATTAAGAGATTGATCGAGCGGCTGCATCCGACGCCTGCTTTGGGACCCTTGCCACGAACGACGGCGACGATGGATCTTTTAAAGGATTGGCGTGCGCGGCTCGATTGTCCGGTGGAGTTTGGAGCGCCATTTGGATTGCTTCGAGATGGCGACTTCGAGGCGCTTGTGGCGATTCGGATGGTATCGTGGCGAGGTGATGAGTTTTCGCTTCCGAGCGGTTGCGGGGTGATTGAGGAAAGTCGTCTGGTGAGTGAATGGCGCGAGTTGGCCCTGAAGCGCGAAGCGGTGCGTGATCTCTTTTTTTCGAAATCATGAAGCTGCCTGAATTACAAAACCTGTCGGAAGGGTTGGAGGAGGAGGCTCATCTAGTGGTGTGGGAGGGCGCGGGGCGTTTGGAGATCGTGGCACTGAGAGGTGAGATTTTTGAAGATGCCTTTCCGCTCCCTATCCATGTGCAAGCGGCGGCGGCGGAAGCGGAGATGATTCTGGATACCACGACGGCAGCGAGGCTTGCGCTCGAACAACTGCCGGATGACTTTTGGGAAGATCTGCGCGAGGTGACTTATGGTGAGAGGCTGCGGGTTTCGATGCTGGGGCGGGCGGGGCAAAAATACCTCTTTCTTTATCGGGCGGTGCGTGAAGGGGCTGATCACGATTTGGCTCCGATTCAGGAGATGGCACTGACCGAGTTGGAGCTGTTCAAGGTGTCACGCTGGATGCGCGAGGAATCGCTCTTTGATCATCAGAGTGGAGATGCCATGATGACGATCTTAACCCGCCTTCGGTAGATCATACACTTTCTCCTTATGTTCATTTTAGCTCTCACTTCCTGTTCTTCGATTCGTCGGAGGATGACGGTGACGCAGGGAAAGCTCAGACGCGGGGGGTATCGGCTTTTCGATGATGGAGACCTTCTGGTAAGTCCGAAACAGGGTGTGGCGAATCAGGGGATGTTACGGGAGATTTCAGCGTGATGAGTTCGACCGTTTCTTACTTTGAATTGAATTCAGATGATGAGTTCCGGCCAACGGAGATTCCACCTGAGTTTGAGATGAAGAAAGTCGATGATCCGGTCATCAACGAGAAATTTTATCGCGCGGTTGGGAAGGGAATGTGGAGGGATCGTCTGGGGTGGATCAAGGAAGAATGGTCGGCTTGGGCTCATCGCGAGGATCTTGAGACATGGGTGGCATCATCTGGGGGAGAGGAGGCTGGTTATGTCGAATTGAAAAGGGAGGAGGGCATGGTGGAAGTTGTCTATTTTGGCCTGCTGCCGGAAATGATTGGGAAAGGTCTGGGAGGAGCGATGTTGACGATGGCGGTGAGTCGGGCTTGGAAGATCGAAGGGACGAAAAGGGTGTGGTTGCACACCTGCACGGAGGACCATCCGCACGCGGTTTCAAATTATAAGAAGCGGGGGTTTCGCTTGTTCAAGACGGAGGTAAAGGCAATATAAATCAGGAGGAGGGGTCGGGCTTTTCGCTGAGAGCGGGGGGAGGACCTTCTTGAACCGCTTGCGGTGTCTCCGGACGGCTGACGTATCTGATATACCTTGCTAACTTATCATGCTCCGACCTTTCCATGGGAAACGTGCTCAAGCCTTGGCTGCATGAGTCGGAAGAACTGGCTTGGTGGAAAGCCGATCGACGGTGATGGCGGCCGGGAGGGTCAGAGTGAGGAGGCAGAAAAGGGAGAAGAATTTGAGCAAAGATCTCATGAGATGATTTTTCACGGTAACCTTCCGTTCGGGGAAGGTGTAGGGAATATCGGATTCCGCTCGTTTTTTTGCCTTCGGTAAGTCCCGGAGAGCTGATCAGTGAGGGAAATCCAGGGCGTTTGGTTGGCTGAGCTATTCTTGGATGGGGGCTGCGGTTTTGATGAGTTTCACTGATTTTTCGCGGTGATCACGGTAGCATTCGAAGGCGTCGTTGAGCGATTCAAATTCTTCAAACGGGATCACGGCGAGCAGTGCGTTCCTTAGCAGTGCCAGGTTTTTGGCTCCTCGGGCATTTCGTTTTGGGGCCCGGTCTTCTCGCCAGAGGGTGGCGTCGCGCTTCCAGTGGTTTAGGTTTTCCACACTCCAGTGTTCTCGGATTATTTTGCTGATTTGGGCCGCTGTTAGGCTGCCATATTCGTGGGAGGTTCCTAAGATGCGGACTGCCATTTTTGGCTCTTCTCCTTTTTTGGTGGATCGCTAAATGCGTGTGCATTTGATGATCTGCGCGATGTGCGGAAAGGGGCTGACTTCGGTGTCCACCGCGACGATGGTGATGTCCCGGACTTCAAATCTCCCGTGACCACGCTCAAGTTCACCGACTAGATCGACGGGGCGTTCTGCGAGTAATTTCCCTGCGTATTTGTGATAGTTTCCTTGGTTTCCTTTGATCGCGGAGAGGTGATCTCCTCCCGCTTCAAAGATGAGGTGATTCGTTTTTTTTGGGTGTGGAGGGCGTCGGATGTGATGGTTGCGTTTTCTAACAGTGGGGCGCTTTCTTGGAGCAGTTTTTGGGCGACGGGGAGTTAGCAGTCGTCTTTTGCTCCACTGTAGCTGGCCATTGCGACGGGTCTGCCGTCTTCGTGTTTGCAGAGGGTGACGATGGCTCCGAGGTTGTGACCGAGGTCTTTGCCATCGAGGGCGAGGCTTTTGGGGAGCTTGTCCTGGTGGGCTGCGAGCCATTGGTTGAGCGCGGCGGCGAGGGCCGCCGGATCGATGCCGTTGATGAAGTTGTTGAGGGCGTCGTAGCCGGGCATGATGAGGTTCCCGCTTTTGCTGCGGACGTTGGGGCCGATGGCTTTGCGTTGGCTTTGGCTGAGGGCGGTGCAGCGTTTCCAGATTGCTTTGACATTGGGCGCTCCGACGAGCAGGCCGTGGGCGATGAGGCCGAACATCGCGATTTTGGCGTAACGTCGGGATAAGGGGCTGCGGTGATCGGGGACGTTGTAGAAGGCGTCCGAGAGGCTGCGGAGGTGTTTATGGGAGAGGGCGCAGCGGGCTCCGGCGACTCTTTCATAGGTGCCGTTTTGATAGATTGCGCGAAGTGGACCGGGGCTGGAGAGGAGCTTTTGGGCGTTTTTATGGAGCGGATAGATCCAGTATTTTTTGGGGCTGTTTTCATTGATATAAAATTCACTTTTATGGCGTCGGTATCCTTTGCTAAATCCCAGCGGGATCCAGTTGCTCGCTTTATAGATCGTGCCTTCGTGGAATTGCGGGTCGCTGAAGCTTTCGGCAAGGAGGGGGCGGTATCCGTATTTCTCCTCGAAGTGGCCGGGGAGTGCGCGCAGGGCGAGGCCCATGCAGCGGGTGGCGAGGTTGGGTTTGCGCCGGGATTCGAGGATGAGAAATCTCCTGAGTTGGGTGATGAGGGGCAGGCGGCTGCCTCTGGTGAGCGGATCCCAGTCCGATCCAGTGATCGCGGTCCTTGAGTCTGAGAGCAGCGCCGGATCAGCAGAGAACGGCGCAAAGAACGGGGTAGCCTTCATCGACATCGGTTTCGTAGATTCCTTGCCAAATGGTGTTTCCGGCGGGGCGTCCGGCCTTGAGGGAGTGTTCGGAATTGAGGGCGGCGCGCAGTTGGTCGATCTCGAATTTGGTGGTGGCAACCCTGATTTCAAGGCTCCGGGTGACCGGATCACGAGGGGAACAAATATGCGGAGAGTTCATGACCCGCCTAACTTGGACATTGAAGTGACCCCAGGAAACGGAGCCAGTGGTTTATTGATGAATTGAGCTGGTTTTCGAGGGCGACCACCCCGAAATAAGACCAAAATGAGCAAACGAAAACGACGGCATCTAAGTGCCGAATTCAAAGCCCGCATCGCCCGAGAAGCGATGGAAAATCAGAAGACGATTCAACAGATTGCCAAAGATAATGACATCGCGCCGACGCAAGTCAGCGCATGGAAGAAGGAACTCGAGAGTCGCATCAGCGAAATCTTCGAGCGCAAAAACGCCACCAACGAGGCCTCGGTGAACTTCGAAAAGAAGTCAGCGCGACTTGAACGTAGAATCGGTCAACTCCTCATCGAGAAAGAATTTCTTGAGGGAAAGTGCAACGAGCTGGGGATCGACACGAGCGAAAAGCGATGATCACACCGAACCACCCCAAGCTCTCAGTTCGGCGTCAGTGTAAGCTGCTCGATGTGAATCGCAATCGCCTCAAAAAACCACCTGGTAAAATGACCCAGAGCGATACTGAACTCGTCCGCCTCATTGACGTAATCTACGAGGAATGTCCCTTTTTCGGGACACGACAAATACGCAATGACCTCCGAAAACTGGGTCATCGAGTTGGACGTAACCGGATCCGTCGGCTCATGAAAATCATGGGGATTGAAGCACTGTGCCCGAAGCCATCAACAAGCACGCCTTCACCAGCGCACAAAAAATATCCCTATCTTCTCCGAAATGTTGAAGTGACTGAGGTGGACGAAGTGTGGTGCACCGACATCACCTATATCCCGATGCCGCAAGGGCACTGTTACCTCGTCGCGATCATGGACTGGCATAGCCGAGCGGTGCTCGCGTGGGAGGTCAGCAATACAATGGACACAGGGTTCTGCCTCAGAGCTCTCCAAAGAGCGTTTGAGCGGACGGGCCGTAAGCCCAAGGTTTTTAATACGGATCAAGGTTCACAATTCACGAGTCCTGAATGGATACAAACGATCGAAGGAAACGGTATTAAAGTCAGCATGGACGGGAAAGGCCGCTGGATGGACAACGTGTTTATCGAGCGCCTCTGGCGAAGCATCAAATACGAGAAACTGAGGCTTTGGAGCTATGAGACCGTAGGAGAAGTCACCCAACTGGTATCCGACTGGATGGAGTTCTACAACCATCGCCGAACCCATTCGGCTCATGGAGGACAGTCTCCATGGGCTGTCTACGAACCTGAAATAACCCTTAAAACCGCAGCATAAAACCTTGCCCCGCAGATCAGCTGGATCATCAACAAACTCCAGAATTTACTGGCTACAATAACGGGACCACTTCATAGTGCCAAGTGCTTAATACTACCTTTGCATTAGGGACTAGAGATCCTGTTTCAGAATTAACTACTACTCCGCTATATCTGACTGTCTTCTTCTGTTGACTTAGCCAAATGGCGATTAACAACGCGCCTATTCCAGTGTAAATTAAAATAACTAGAGGTATTTTAGAACGAATCCGTAATTCCATCACTTGAAAATGGCACTGATGAAAACAGAATCGAAATTGATTTTCTCAATATGAATATCGATAGAGGTGATTTCAGTAGAACGTAGAGGTCAGGCGCGACCGAGCGAAGATTAAAACATCGAATTCAAAAATGAACTGCCAGAGCGAAAGGGGTCGACCTGCACTGACTTGTTCTCAAAGTTGGTTCTGCCCATTGCCTCGGCTCGTAAGTAGGGCCATCTTCTTCGCTAATCTATTGGTCCAAAATGCAACCGATAAAAAGACGAGCGTCGTGCCGCCCCAGCTCAAATAATGTCGGAGCAGTGACGTCGATTCATCAGTATTTAGGCTCCACTGTCTCGGGTTAATGATCGGTATAAATGTGATCACTAAGGAGAATGCTCCGAAAACCATAGCTAGAGCAGCAACTGCCTCTATGACCTTTGTCTTCATGGCCGATTGAGGCTTCATTTTCCTGAGAACGTAGAGTTCGCGAATCTTTTTACAAGCCCGTAGGGCGCAGGAAAAATGATTTCGCGCAACGACTTGATAGGGCGTGGGGGGAAATACGTGGCACCTT
>JBLHUR010000036.1:0-41093 GCA_047629805.1 Akkermansiaceae bacterium
GGGCGAGATGAAGAGTGATGCGATTGTCGAGACGGAGACGACGTAGCGAAACCTTTTGCGAGAGCAAGGCGATACGCTTCGATTGCGCGGTGATTAAAGTGAGCGCATCACCGGTGCCGCCGGAATATTCGGAAGCAGCCGCGTCCGCCGCCTCGATGGCCGTCTTCACCGCTTTCGCAATCGCCGCTTCGCGCTGAGCCAAAAACCGCTCGGCAACCAAGGTTTGCTCAACTTCGCCAAAGGCCTTGAGGACCGTGCTTTGCAGTTTGGCAAGATTCGAGCGGTCGTCGGACTTCATCTTGGCGTATTCCGAACGCAAAGCCCCACCCGCCCAGATCGGTTGCGAAAGCGATCCCGCCAGCGACCAAACTCCGAAGTCCGAATTGAAGATCTTCCGCAACGAATCCGTCGTCGTCCCACCCCGCGCCGTGATCGCGAAGCTGGGATAAAAGGCGAGCCTCGCCTGCTTCAGCAGACTCCCCGAGGACGCAAACCGTCGCTCGGCTTGCAAAATATCAGGACGGCGTAGAAGTAACTCGGACGGCAATCCCGCAGGCGGCATCGGAGGAACCGCGGGCAGTCTTTCCGCACTCTGAACCGCTCCCTTGGGATAGCTCCCCATGAGAACTTCGAGCTGCCGGATCGCTTGTTCCCGCTCTCCTGTCCGCTGGGCCAGGAGCGCTTCGTTATTCGCAATTTCACTTTGGGCCAAGCGGACTTGTGAAGCGGAACCACCTTCATCGGCCAGCGCATTCGTATAGCGATCGCGGACGATCTCGAAGGTCGACTTGAGCAGAGAATCCGTCTCCGTCGCCAACGCGATCTGCTCATTGGCCTCAGCTAGCGCCAACCAAGCCCGCATCACTTGAGCGGCCAAAGAAGCACGCGAAGCGCGGAAAGCATTTCCCTCCGCCTGAGCATCCGCAATGAGAGCGGCCTGCCCCGCGCGATTAAAACCCCAAACATCCGGCTCCCAGGAAACAGCAAGATTTGCTCCAAAATTCTCAGAAATCGAAGAGGCCACCCCACCCCCTCCAAACGGAAAACCCACAAAGATCTGTTTCTGTCGCGAGGCATTCAGCCCAGCGGAAACCTGCGGTTTCATCGAAGCCCCGGCCGTCTTGGCCGATGCCACCGCCCGATTCACCCGCTCCGCCGCCACCCGCATATCGGGATTCGAGGCGAGCGCGTGATTCACCAGAACCTCTCCGCGCGATCCCCCAATCCGGCGCACCCAGTTGGTATCAATCCCCGTCTTCGCCTCCGGCCTCGCGAACCAACGCGGCGGGGCATTTTTGGAAACCACTCCGATACGGGAATCGGGAATTTTAGCCGCGCAGCCAGCCAAGATCACAGCGAGAAATGGAATCAATAATTTCATTTTTGAAAGCCCGCTTCGCAAAAGTCGATGACGCGGTTGAGAGTGGTAGAAATATCTTCATCCCCGACCTTGCCCTCGGAGATTTTTTTCAAGAGATCGCCATGCATAAGAGTGTTGGAGAGAACCCCGTAGGAAAAATGAATCCGCCAAAATACGTCCTCCGAAGAAAGCCCGGAACAAGCCTTCATAAAGGCCGGAACGTAACGCCCCGCCACTTCCCGAAACTGCCCCATCACCTCGTCCGAAAATTCATAAGGCCGATCACCCACCACGCGCCCCATCAGCTTCACAAAAAGCTTCTCGCTCAGCGGACTGCTTTGAATCTGCGAAAAAAGTGGCTCAAAAAATGCCACCAGCAAAGCACGCACGCTATGATCCTCCAGCGCATCAAGCCGACGAAGCCTCTCCTCATTCACCGGCGTCACCATCCGCGCCACCACCGCATCGATCAAGCCCTCACGCGACCCAAAGTGATACTTCACCGAAGCAACATTTGCTCCCGCCCGCCCCGTAATCTCACGAACCGAAACCACCTCAAATCCCTTCTCCGCAAAAAGACCCGAAGCCGCCTCAATCAAAGCAAGCTTCGTCCCGGTCATCTCCTTCGTCTCCGCGATCATCAGTTTCAAACGACTGTTTAAACCCTCAATCCGATTTTTCAAACGAATGTTTGAAAAAACCCCAATTCCCGACAAATCTTCCCCCGTGATCGACCTTCACCACCAAGACTGCCTCGCCGGAATGCAAGCCATGCCCGCCGCCTCCATCGACCTCGTGGTAACCTCCCCGCCCTACAACATCGGCATCAAATACGGCACTTACGATGACACTTCCGATCGCGCATCCTTCATCCAGTGGTGTCAGGAATGGGCCGCCGAAGTCCACCGCGTGATGGCGGACGGGGCCTCCTTTTTCCTCAATCTCGGTGCCTCTCCCTCCGACCCCCTCCTCCCTCATCAGCTCATTCTCGCCCTCACCGAAGGCCAGCCGAACTTCATCCTCCAGAACACCTTTCACTGGATCAAATCGATCTCGGTCGAAACCCGAAACGGCGAAACGATCTCGGCGGGTCACTTTAAACCCATCCAATCCAAACGCTACGTCAACGACTGCCACGAATACCTTTTTCACCTCACTAAAACCGGAAGCGTCCCCCTCCAGCGCCGCGCTGCCGGGGTCGAGTATGCCGACAAATCAAACATCGCCCGCTGGGGCCACACCGGAGGCGAGGATAAACGCTGCCGCGGAAATAACTGGTTCATCCCCTACGACACCATCAAATCCCGTGACAAGGACCGCCCCCACCCCGCCTCCTTCCCCGTCGCCCTCGTCGAGCAATGCATCCGCATCCACGGCCAGGAAGAGACGAAACACCTCCTCGATCCCTTCTCCGGCATCGGCACCTCCGCCCTCGCCGCCCAACGGATGAAAGTCCCCCAATTCACAGGATTCGACATCGACGAACACTACCTCGCAGCCGCTCGCGAACGACTCGCGATTGACGCGGAGGAAAGTTCCCAGCAACTTATCTGACGAGATGCCTGATCCGAGCCCAGAACCCGTCGCTGAATTCACGAAAGTCGAGTCCATCTTCGTCCGCCATCGAAATTGCCTGATGGTGCGCGCCGATCTCACCCCCATTTTCACCGACTACTACCTCCACCTCATGGACGTCGGCGAACGGCACCCTGAAAACCTCGACACCACCCTCAAGGATCTCCTCGCCGTCCTCGTCCTCCACCTCGTCGCCCGCCCTTGGGCCGAAACTATCGCCTGGACCGCCAACCTCCGCGCTCCCCGCGTCAACTTTTTCGCCACCGGCTCCTCGGTCCACGAAAACATCGTCGGCCGCCTCTTCACCAAAGACGTCCGCGAGCCCGACCGCAATTTTCTCTACTCCCAAACCACCGTCCCGGGCCAACAAGCCAGCACCTCCACCATTGAAGTGGAATCAACCGATCCCCTCGAATGGATCCAGCACTTCTACGACCAATCCGAGCAACGCCCCGGTCGCGCCTTCCGCCTTCCCGATGACACTTACGTCCTCGTGGCCGCCCAACCAGACTTCGACGAAGAATGGTTCGAAAGCCTCACCCCCGCGCTCGTCGCAAAAATCTCCGACGTCGAGGAAACAAAAATCCTCGAAACCCGTAAATTCAAATTCCACTGCGGTTGTTCCCTTGCAAGAATCCTTCCCACCCTCAGCGCGTGGAAAGACAAGCCGGAGGAACTCTTCGGCGACGACGCCAATCTCTCCCTCCAATGCCCCCGCTGCGCTAAAAAATACCTCGTCACCCGCGAAGATATTTAAAGCATATTCCCATCGACAAGTGGCAAATCTGGGGGAAATTAAAATATCAGGTGTCACTCAAGCATCGATCTCGTTGAAAAATCCTTGACCAAAACCCTTTCGTCACAAAGAAACACCTCCCTGCAGGTCGGTCCTGCCGGACCTATAACAGGTGAGGTGTGTTCTCCGCCCCTCATTTCCCAACTTCTCTACCATGGCAAAAAAGAAAACCACCGCTAAAAAGGCAGCTGAAAAAGCCCCGGCTAAAAAGGCTACCAAGAAGGCTCCTGCTAAGAAAACCGCCGTGAATAAGGCGGCCAAAAAGGCCCCCACCAAAAAAGCTGAGGTAAAGGCACCTGCCAAAAAAGTCTCAAAGAAAGCCGCCGCGAAGGTCCCCGCCAAAAAAGCCGCTTCGAAAAAGGCTGCACCCAGGGCGAAAAAAGAAGCCGCAGAGAAAAAGCCCAAGAACCGCATCGATACTCCCGAGATCCAGGAGAAAATCCGCGAGCTCATCAAACTTGCCAAAGAGCAGGAATATCTCACTTACGACGACATCCACGAGATCCTCCCGAACAACCTCGTGGAGGAGGAAGACATCACCGCCATCCTTGATCGCCTCCGCCAGATGGAGTTCGACATCATCGATGCCTCCGAGGTCGACCGCTACAAGGATAAGAAAAAAGGCGACCTCGATTCTGAAGAGGAAACCAAGGACCAGAAACTCGACATCCTCGATGACCCCGTCCGCATGTATCTCAAGCAGATGGGTCAAGTCCCCCTCCTCACCCGTGAGCAGGAAGTGGAAATTTCCAAGCGCATCGAAGACGCTGAGATCGAGGTTCAAAAATACCTCTACCTCTTCGGCTTCACCGCCAGCGGCTACCTCGCCCTCGCCGACAAGCTCATGCGTGGCAAAGAGCGCTTCGACCGCGTTATCCTCGACAAAAAGATCGAAAGCCGCGAGCGCTACATGAAGAACCTCCCCAAGCTCTGCGACCAAGTTCGCAGCACGCACGAGGAGACCACTGCCATTATCAAAAAGCTCTCCGCCAAGGCACCCCGTGGCAAAAAGAAGCTTGAGACCGCTCTCACGAATAATCTCCAAAGCATCGCCCGCCTCTACGCCCGCTACTTCTACAAGCAAAAGGTCATCGAAGACTTCTGCGACGTCGTCGGCGAGTATCAAGAGAAGATTTGGAAGTATTCCCGCAAGAAAGGCGAAGAAGCCGAGACCGCCATCAAGGAACTCACCCTCGAGTCCTGGCACAATGTCGAGCAATTCGAAGCGACCAACCAGAACCTGAGCATCTGGATGCGCAAGGCCCTCAAGGCCAAGACCGAGATGGTCGAAGCCAACCTCCGCCTCGTCATCTCCATCGCCAAGAAATACACCAACCGCGGACTTTCCTTCCTCGACCTCATTCAGGAAGGCAACATGGGCCTCATGAAGGCCGTCGAAAAATTCGAATACCGCCGCGGTTACAAGTTCTCGACCTACGCCACCTGGTGGATTCGTCAGGCCATCACCCGCTCCATTGCGGATCAGGCCCGCACCATCCGGATCCCGGTCCACATGATCGAGACGATCAACAAGCTCATGCGGGTGCAAAAGCAGCTCGTGCAGGAATACGGTCGTGAACCCACTCCCGATGAGATCGCCGAGGAAATCCACCTCCCCGTCGAGCGGGTCCGCGCCGTTCTCAAGATGGCCCAGCAGCCCATTTCACTTCAAGCACCCGTCGGTGATTCAGACGATACTTCCTTCGGTGACTTCATCGAGGACAAGTCCGCCGAAAACCCCATGGAGGAAGCAGGCTTCGCCATGCTCAAGGACAAGATCATCGAAGTCCTCGATACCCTTACCGAACGTGAACGCGAGGTTCTCGAACAACGCTTCGGCCTCAAGGACGGCTACTCCCGCACTCTCGAAGAAGTGGGCCGCCAGTTCCAGGTCACCCGCGAGCGGATCCGTCAGATCGAAGCCAAAGCCCTCCGCAAGATGCGCCACCCAACCCGTATCCGAAAGCTGGAAGGCTTCATCGAACTTCCCATGTAATTTCCCAAACGGATGGACGCTCTCCAGAGCGTCCCTTGAATATTTCTACAGGGCCCAGCGATCCGATCGTTCGGGCCCTTCTTCATCTCAGCCCCTTGATATTCCTCCTTCAATTCTCAAACTCCTCCCATGCAGTCCAATCAATTCGAGCACGCCGTCGCCTCCATTCTTGAAAAAGAAAACCGCTTCCAACCGGGAGCCTACTTCATGGTACGAGAAGCACTGGACTTCACCGTTGAGCGCCTCTCACGCGAGACCAATGGCGAAAAGCGGCACGTCAGCGGAAAGGAACTCCTGCAAGGCTTCCGCGACTATGTCATCCAGGAATACGGCCCCATGGCCGCCACCCTCCTCGATGACTGGGGTATCACCCAATGCCGCCACGTCGGCGAGATCGTCTTCCTCTTCATCGAAAACGGAGTCTTCGGAAAACAAGACTCCGATACCCTCAACGACTTCGACGAAGTCTACACCTTCGAAGAAGCCTTCACCGCGCCTTTCAAAGCAGCGTGACCTCGGAGAGGCTCTTAGCCTCTCCGAGGTTCCCGGTCTCATCCAGCCCCCGGTGGAGCTTGCGGAACTCGGGGTTTCAGTCGGCTGCGAGAATGGGGCATCGGCCAAATCAATGGTGAAACGACCCCCGTGGCTCACCCCCGGAATCTCCACGTAGCCCCAATGAGTCGGTCATGCCTCATTGTGCCATTCCTTGAATCAGCTCACCTTATTAAGGCTGAAATCTCTTACTCCCCGTCCCGCCAAAACCAACGCAGCGTCTCCGGCAACTTCGTCCCCGCAGCCTTCGAAAATTCATAGACTTTAATCTTCGCCTTCCCTTTCTCCGAAACCTTCTTGTCCCCATCCCGGATCGACCAAGAAATCACGGGCGAATAAATCTTCCAAACTTCCTCCCGCCTTGCTCTTCTTCCAACAGCCATGAATCGCCAAAAAGTCATCGACCTCCTCGCCATGAGCCGGTTCGCCAATCTCCCCACCGTATGGTCCAACGGACTGCTCGGCGCCCTCATCGGTTATGGAAGCTTCCACGCCTCCGGACACGTTTGCGCGGGTTGCCTCACTATGATCGCCGTCGCCCTCTCCTGCCTCTATCTCGGTGGGTGCTTTTTCAACGACTGGCACGATCTCGCCTTCGATACGAAAACCCGCCCCGACCGCCCCATCCCGGCCGGACGTTGGCAGAGAAAAACCATCCTCATCCTCGCTCTCATCCTCATGGGAACAGGCCTCATCCTCAGCGCCATCGTGACCCCCGTGTCCGGGCTCTTTGCCGCAGGCATCATCATCTGCATTCTCGCCTACACCAAGTGGCACAAAGTCCACCCCGCCAGCTTCTTCTTCATGGCCGGGGCCCGCGCCCTCATCTATCCCCTCGCCGCCTTCTCCTTCCTTTCCTGGGATCAATTCACCTCGCTCACGCCACAAACGTGGGCTCTCTTTCCCATCCTCGCCTTGGGACTCGGCGGCTACATTCTCGGAATCTCCCTCACCGCTCGGGCCGAAACCTCCAAGACCCCCATCAGCGACGCCCAAAAAACCTTCCCCATCCTCTGCCTCTGCGCACCCATCCTCTTTTTCTCAGGACCACTCCTCCTGCAATCTCCCGCTCCCGCCCTCATCCCGCTTGCCCTTTTCATCATCGTCCTCGCCCTCATTGTCCGATCCCTCCGCACCACTCACGACGTCGGTCAATTCGTCTCCCGCACCCTCGCCGCCATTCCCCTTGTTGACTTTCTTTTCGTCTTCTTCATCGCCCCCCACTTCATCTTCTGGATCTTCTGCCCCCTCCTCGCCCTCGCCGCCCTCGGTCTCCAAAAAATCGCTCCCGCCACCTAGGAGTCTGTCGGACTTGTCCAATCCGGCAAATTCATTTTATCATTTGGAGCAAATCGCACTGACTTCTCTTCAAGTATTCCCATTCACTCAGGTCAGTCAGCACGATTTGCTCTCAAATTCTAAAACGTTTTACTCGAATCGTCCTAAGTCCGACAAACTCCTAGTTCACACTCATGATCCTCGCCATCGAATCCTCCTGCGATGAAACTGCCGTCGCCATTATCCACCGCGATCATGGTCAGCCTAAACTTCTCACTTCGCTCATCTCTTCCCAGATCGAGATCCACCGCGAATTCGGAGGCGTCGTCCCCGAGGTCGCCTGCCGTAATCACGCCCAGCGCATCCGCCCCCTCGTCCAACAAGCCCTCGATGAAGCCGGCCTCACCCTCGATGACATCACCACCTTCGCCGCCACCCGCGGCCCCGGCCTCGCATCCTCTCTTCTCGTAGGACTCGCCTACGCCAAAGGACTCGCCGCCGCTTCCAAAAAGCCCTTCTATGGCATCAACCACATGGAAGGCCACCTTCTCTCCCCCTTCCTAGAACTCGGCCAAATCCCCCCGCACCTCGGCCTCATCGTCTCCGGCGGTCACACCATGCTCGTCGCTGTCTCGGCCCACGGCCAATACCACCTTATTGGGAGAACCATCGACGACGCCGCAGGCGAAGCCTTCGACAAAGTCGGCCGCATGCTCAAGCTCCCCTACCCCGGCGGCCCCGAAATCGAAAAGCACGCCCGCCAAGGTAACCCCAAAGCCTACCGCTTCCCCCGTGCCGTCCTTAAAGACGCCCCCTTCAACTTCTCCTTCTCCGGCCTCAAAACCGCCGTCCTCTACCAGCTCCAAAAGATCAAAGAACCCCAAGCCCACCTCGCCGACATCTGCGCCTCTTTCCAAGAAGCCGTCTTCGACACCCTCGTCAAAAAAACAATCAACGCCGCGCAAGAACACGGCCACACCCTCATCACCCTCTCCGGGGGCGTCGCCTGCAACCGAGCCCTCCAGAAAGCCCTCACCACCGCCGCTGAAAACGCGGGCATGAAAGTCCAACCCACCCCCCCCCGCCCTCACCACCGACAACGCCGGCATGATCGCCCTCGCCGCCCTCCTCGCCTCCGAAAACCGCGATTCCGATGACCTCAACATCGGCATCAACCCCAACCTAGCCCTAGGCTAGCCCTTCGAGCCTACCTCGGCCAAGCCGCATGAATATGATTCGAATGACCACGATCCCCCGGCCCAAGTGTCTCCGTCGCTCCCAGCTCGCGGCAGCACCTCTGAAATTTCCGCCAGTAGGGATTACGGTAGCCCACTTTCCGTCCATTGATCATGTCCACGTCAAACGCCAATCCAGCGTAGTGCCGGGAAGTCCGGCTATGGGAAGCACCGGCCATTGAGGTCACCCGGAAGGTGTATCCCCGCTTCGCCAGATCACGCATCGCGCGGAGCATGCGGGGGTCAAGCCTCACATAGCCTCCGGGTGCCGCCCCATAGGAGCTCCTTTTTACAGCACTTCCGTCGGTGGCCTGGCGGATGTTATCGAGGGCGGAAGCACCATCGTAGCGCCCACTGACCTGACGGGGCAGCCACGAGATCTTCGTGCTATTCTTAAGCCACCTCGCCACCTCACTTGTGGCCCGTCGGATGCTGGCCTCACTCGGACTGCTACCACAACTCACGACACCCATTCCCGCCAAGATTGCAAGGAGGGGTAAAATAAGGACCAGACGCTTCATCGGGCCGAGACTGCCTCAAAAAAACAGGTTGGCAATGCTGCGATGCCCCTCTTGTGTTCATGCCACCTCGAGTTTATAACTCAGCCGTTCACCATGGGTCCCCGCCGTATTCTCACCCGGGCCAAGCATCTCCTTTTTCGGGATTCGCTTGAGGCCCGCCATGAGCGAACCGCCGGTGCCCTTTCCGAAATTTTCGCCTCATTCATCATTCAAGATGGCATGACGTCCCACCGGGAATTGGAAATCGTTTACGACTTTGCGAGGACTGTTTTCCCCGAAGTTGATCACGGCATCCTTGGTCGCAAGCTGGAGTCAGCGGTCGCTCGCCCCCAGCCGATTGCTCCCGCACTCCGCCATCTTAAAAAAAATCTCCCCGCCGAGCACAAGACAGCCTTTGCCCTGCAACTCTACTCAGTGGTCAGAGCGGGCGGTGACTTGGAGGGAGAAAGATTACGCTTCACCGAAGTGATGGAAGCGATCGGCCCCAAGAAATTAGGCCGGGCTGTCATCGTCGAGTTAAGTCAAACAAATGCTCCTAAATCTCCTCTCCTCACGAGGGTGGACTTTGGCAGAGGCTCCCCAAATGAAGTCCGTCTGCCGAATGACGTGGAGGCACCGCACTTCCGTTGTTACCGGGCGGGGGGGCTTATTCTTCTACGTAACCTACAGGAGAAACCACTCTGGGTGCGCGGCCACTCGCTCGATGCCGACCGCCTCCTGCAGATCCGCCCGTCAGACGAGGTGATCGTAGGAAACTGGCGACTCAATTACGAAGACCTCGTCTTCTTTTTACAAACCGAGGAAAAGGGCATCGCCCCCGCTCTCTACCTCGTAAGAGATGAGGGCGAATTGACCCTGAGCCGGAGTAAATCACGCCTTGCCTTGGCGAAGTTAGCCTTCGGTCACCGCGTCCACCTCACGCCATTACTGGAGGGTGAACTCACCGATAGCGCCCACGTCCCGCTCGTTTCAGGAACGGAATATCAGTATAACTACCACGACCTCATTCATGTTTCAGATAAAGAGCCGCTCGCGCTGGAATCACTTCGAAGATTGACCCAGCAAACCGGTCAACGCTTTGTCCTCCCTGCCGGACGGCGGAAGGTCCGAGTGTCCAATGATCCCTCGCAACTCTCAGGCGATGGCCTCTTGGTGACTCCTGGCTTGGCAGGAAAATTTGTCCTCGAGTTTGAGTTCGATCCCACCACCGGCTTGGGGGAATTTGAAGTCATCGAATCCACTCAAACGATTCTCGCCAACGGCCTTCCTGTCAGTTCGGCTCCTCTACCCGATGGATCGATCATCCGACTGAGCAGCCGACAGGCCCTGCGATGTCGCTTCTCTGACAACATTCTCGATGAGGAGCGCAACCTTGTTCGCCACCTCCAGGTGGAGAACCTCAACCATAACTTTTGGAAAGGAGGTAAGGCCATCGATAGCCTCTCCTTCCAACTCGAACGCGGCCAGATGATGTGCATCATCGGACCCAGCGGAAGCGGTAAGAGCACTCTCCTGGAAATCTTGGCAGGACAAAGAAGCCCCAAAAGTGGGCATGTCCGGCTGAATGGACTCTCGCTTTATGAACGGCAACGGCGACTCTCTCCGCTGATTTCCTTCATGCCCCAGGAGGATGCCTTAAGCGAAAAACTGACCGCCCGGGAGCACCTCGCACATGCCGCCGCGATCCGGCGTCCCCACCTTTCTGAAACGGCCATTCAAAAACGCGTCAATTACCTCCTCGGCGAGCTGGGACTGGATCGCATCGGTGAACGGCACGTGGGAAGTCCTGGCTCCAAGAGCCTCAGCGGTGGTGAGCGCTCACGCCTGAACGCAGGGCTGGATCTCATCGGGGGCGGGGAAATCTTTTTGTTCGACGAACCCATCTCGGGGCTCTCGTCAAAGGATGCCGAGCACGTGGTCGATGCCCTTCATGGCTTTGCTCAGGATAAGATCGTGGTGGCTTCCCTTCATCGTCCCAGTGAGAAGGTGCTGGAAGCCTTCGACCTCGTCCTCCTGTTAGACCGAGGAGGAAAGATGGCCTTCTATGGCACACCCCAGGAGCTGGTCGCTTACTTTACGGAGGCGTCCAAAGACTTAAAACTCTCTGCGCCTGACGGAACCACTCGTCACGGAGCAGACTTTGTTTTCGATGTTCTCGAAACACCTATGCCCCAGCTTCACTCCACTGGGAAAATGAAGCGGCGTTTCCCGCCAGATTTTTGGCAGGAGCGGTTTGAAAATCAAAGGATCATTGCCCACCTCTCTCTCTCTCGTTCCAGCCAGGCCACGGGAGGGCTTGGCCTTCCCACTGCCGGTGACCAAGTCCCCGCTCCAGAGCCCCCCGAGCATGGCCGAAGACAGAAGTGGATGATTTTCAAAACCCACCTCGCCCGTGCCGCAAAGTCAAAATTCCGCCATCGGGGAACCTTCTACTCAGCCCTCCTGGAAGCTCCCCTACTCGCCGGACTGATTGGGATCACCTTACGAGCCTCGGCGGAAGGAAGTTATCAATTTCACTCCGCCCTGCATCTCCCCTCCTACCTCTTTCTCGCAGTCACAGTGGCGATGTTCTTTGGCCTGACCAACAGTGCTACTGAAGTCTTGCACGATCGCCCGGTCCTGCGACGCGAGCGGAATTGCCGACCTCATCCCATCCTCTATCTCGGCTCAAAGTTCCTCGTCCTGACCGCTATGGTTTCGGTTCAATCTGCCGTTTTCATCGCCGTGGCCCATTCCATTCTCGATCTTCACCACCTCTTTTGGGACCACCTTGGTTGGATGATTTTGACCGGCTGTTGCGGCACCGCTCTCGCTCTTTTCATCTCGGTGGTGGCTCGGTCGGAGCGGACCGCACTCGGTGCCATTCCGCTCATTCTAGTTCCACAAATTCTCCTCGCCGGAGCCCTCATCCCCTTCAAGGAGATGAACCGCGGCCTTTTCGTAGGTGCCGACGATGGACGCGATCAAGGTAATGAACCCGTGCCCTCGACCATCATGCCACTGCGCTATGCCTTCGAAGGCAGCATCGTCAGCCAAGCCACCGGGAATCGCTTTGAACAAGTCCGCCAACCCTTGCAGGAGCAGATTGAAAAACTCAAGAAACTGAAAAAGCTCAACACGGGAGAAGAAGAGGAATTACAGAAAAGAGGTGAAGAGCTACGGGTCCTTTATGCCGCCGTTGCCACTAACGCCAAAGCAGCCGATCTCATTCTCAAAGACCCTCTCGCCGAGTTACAGAGACTTCAAGAATTCGAAGATTCCGGTGGAGAATTTGACCCCGAAGAAAAAGTCCGCTCAATCTCACAGTTTTTCGTGAATGAGCGGGTCGAAAACCTCGTGGAACTGGCCGAGACTTCGCGACTCGACGGGCGACGAAACGACCGACCCAATATCTTCCTCGCGAAGGAAAAACCCTTCCTCGGATTCATGATCAGCACCCAATGGTATTGCCGGGTCTTTTTGATTGGATTGATCTTCGCATTCCTCGTCCCGGCAGTTTGCTTCCTCAAGCTCTCACTGACGCGGCGCTGAGGGCTCGGCAAGGGCGGTGCTAAGAGCACGGGAAACCGAAGCCACGGCATCGCGCGAGAGCGGACGAGGCACGATGATTCCGAGCACCACGAGCCCAAAGTGAGAGTGCCGCGGCACCACTTCCATGACTCGATCAGGACCGATCTTCACATGAAGCGAACCGAGGTTTTCCTCATCCCCCACTTGGCGTCCAGCACTGCTTGAGGCGTGCGCGAGAGTGCGGGCCACCTTAACCAACTTCTCGCTCCCCACTTCATCAACTACGATCTCGCCATGGCGATCGCAAATAAAGTAAGCGCGAGTAGGAATTTGCTCCTTGAGCCAGATTCCAAAAGCCTGAAGGCGGGTGGAAAGAGGAAGCGGACGGAAGGTCTCACACGGAGGAGATCCAACAACACCGGGCTCGGAAGCAATTTGAAAGGGAGATGCGATGACAGCCGGCCTCACCTCGGAAGCCCGCTCCGGCGCACGCTCTGCGGTAACCACGATTTGCTGGGGTTCGATCGGAAGCGGGAAAGCATTCACCACAGGCTGCGGTCTATTCGGAATCGGTTCGACAGCACGGACCTGTTGAAGAGGCGCAGGAACCTCGGCCCTAACCTCCTGAATCGGAGGTGCTACGACCGGAGCAGGAGCACTTTTCTCTTGTAAAATACCCGCAGATGCCGCGCGGCTTTGAGCATCAGAAAGACTCAGCCGGGCCTTGTTTGAGACCGGGCCGGCAAGATCTGCAAAACCTTCAAACGACGCCCCAAACATCTTCTCATTTGAAAGAGAGGAACTCCTAGGACCAGGTGTCAACAGACCTTCCGCCATGGCGCGGACGTGATCAGCATCGAGCCACTGATTGACAGCTTCACTTTGCATACTCGGAGCTTTCAGGGTTTGGAGGAACGATACGACGCTCGAGTTCGGCACGCAGGGATTCAAAATTAGAGAGAGAATCGGCCCCCTCTTCCATAACTCCCACAGGGAGCCCGCGTGCACTCGCGCGGACGAAGATATCATCACGGGGAATGACGGTTTGCATCACCATCTCATCAGGAAGGAGGTTGCGGAGAGCTTCCGCAGACTCCCGGCTCTCGGCCAGTTCCTCCTTCACCATCGTCAAGACGACTCCGAGAACTTGCAACTGGGGATTCACCACGCGCATGCGAGCGAGAGCTTCCAACATTTTAGGGACCGAACGAACGCCCAGAGGCTCAGCCTGCTGCGGCACAATGACTCCGTTGGAAGCGCTCAAAACATCGGCCGTCGCACCGAAAAGACCGGCAGCGGTATCGATGATGCAAATATCGTACTCCAAAGCCTCAACCTCCGCTAAAAAGCAACGAACTCGATGAAGCGTGACACCCATGGAACCTCCGCCCAATTCATAACCACTGCTGTGACCTGACGCCACGAGGCTGAGAGTTGGCATGCGGGTGGGTACAATGATTTTCTCGGCACTCACAGAGGGGTTTCCCAGCATGTCATAGAATCCCGAAAGATGCCGGGATTGCCGGGTCAAAGAAAGACCCACTGAGCCTTGGGGGTCAGAGTCAACGAGAAGAGTGCGACGCCCGCTGCGCGCAAATGCATGGGCGAGATTGATCGCGAGAGTCGTCTTTCCGACGCCGCCTTTCTGGCTGGTGATAGCAAGTGTGATCACGGATTATTGGGAGAAAGTAAATTGAGGAAGAAAGTCCGTTGGAGCTGGATAAAGGTAAGCATTTCAAAAAGCCTTTGTCTGGTCATTTCCACCAAATTTCTTAGGGTTTCCGTGAAGACTGACCAATCTCCGTTTCAAAATGCCTTCTATACTTCTCCGTCCCACCCTCGTTTCGCTGACTTTCCTCGTCATTTCTTGTGGCGATCCCGAGAAAAAAAATGCCAAAGAAAACCGATTCAATACAGATGATTTTTTCAATGGGGCTGAAAGCACGGTTTCACTTGATAGCTTTGAGAACGAACTGTCGGACAGCTCAACTGATTTCCTGCGGAGCTTCGGTGATGACAGCATCAAATGGCAAAAGTGGGACGCATCCCTTTTGGAAAAGGCACGCTCTGCACAAAGCCCCATCATGGCCTTAGTCGGAACTTCACTGGGCGGATCTTCACGAGCGGTCGCAAAGGAGCTGGCAGAAACTCCGCGCCTTAAAAAGCTTATCACAAGTCAAGCGATTTGCACAGTGGTCGATACCCACGTCTACCCTGAAGTCGCAGCGCTCAGTTACTATCTATCGGGTGAAATCCAACGATCAACGGCCTTTCCAATGATGATTTGGCTCAGTCACGAGGGATCACCCCTCGCGTGGTATCCCATCGGCGAACTCTCCGGTCGGGAGTTGGATGTCATCGTCAGCAATGCGGTGGCCATGGTAGACGACACTTGGTTAAGATTCTCCGGTTACGCGGTGGAAAACAGCCGCTCTGATAATGAAGCACGCCAGCGCAGGTTCGATGCTGGACTCGACGGCCCACGGGAAGGGGTCGAAATCGAGCGGCGGGATGAGGTCTTTCGAAGCAGCACCCGGCAATTGAGTTCACTCTACAGCTTTGGCGACAAGGATCTCGACAATGTTGGCGGCTTAATCCCCTCGAACAGCCTGGAACTTCTCGCGACTGGTTCCCGGTCCCGCCTTCTCACTGAGGAGGTTCGCGCCAATTGCCTAAAAGCGGCAAAAGAAGTAACCCAAGAACTGATCGATGGTGCGATCAAAGATCACCTGGATGGGAGCTACTTCATGGCCCGCCGAACAACAGATTGGTCCCTTCCCTCTTTCTCAAAAAGCCTTTCAACTCAACTCAAAGTCTCCCACATGTTAATTCGGGTTGGCACGATTCTTGAGAATGAGCGCTTCATCCAGGAAGGCCTGGACCTCCTTGCAATGCTTGAAAGAGATTGGATCAACAAACCACTTTCAAGCCGCTCTCCCCTCGGAGACCAAGACGAACCAGGAAAATTTTTCTGGGACCTCAAAACTCTCAAAAAGATACTCGCCGAAGACGAAATCCCGCTGAGCCTCGCCGCTTTCTCACTCAAGGAGGAAGGAAACATTCCATCCGCAGTCGACCCACTGGATAACTTCTACGAACGCAACACCCTGCGCCGCCGCATCTCCCTTACAGAACTTGCGAAGCAGTATGGAAGCTCAGAAAAACAGGTCGAAGTAAAACTCAACACGATCGAACAAAAGCTCCTAAAATACCGCGAAGAAAACACGCAGTTTGAGTCTGAAACCACGCTCTCGGTAATCGACCTCGCCCTCGTCCTAAAAGTCCAGCTTGCGAGAGCGAGTCACCTTAGGACAGCCCCCCATCTCACCGCAGCTATCGCCACCGCAGAGAGGATCTTATATGACTTTTTCGATCTCAAAAAAGGGTTCTCTCGGCTCGAAATTAAAAACTCCTTTGTGGCTGCCCGTTGCGGTGATTATGCCACGACCTCAAACGCCTTTCTCCTCCTTTACCAAGCTACTCTTGAAGAAAAATGGCTCGATACCGCACTCAAAATTCTTGACGAAGGAATCACCAAATTGAACTCGGATAGTGGCCTTCTCATGGAATCTGCCGAACAGGATCGCGTCATCCCGCTTCGCCAACACAGCCGAACCATGATCTTAGGCGACTCCTCCCTCGGTGCCCTCGATTTAGTTTTGACACGGGCCTTCGCCATCACAGGAGACGAGAAATATGGAACGATGCTGGAAGCCCAACGAAAATGTCTCGCTCCATTAACAAAGGTCTCTCCCGTCAACCACACCGACTTCATTGCCTCATGCGCACTCGGCGAGAAGCCCTTGCTCGCGGTGATCCAAGGCGATCCCACCAGCCCAGCCGGGCAGAATGTTCTGGCGATCTTAAACTCCCAGAAGCACCTCCCTTTCCTTTCGGTTCGTTCCCGTAGAGATGGTGATTTCTTTCCCGAATACTCAGGTTCCGCCCCTACCGTCTTTGTCACCATGGTTCGAGACGGCAAGTCGCTCGGAATTGCCGCTGACACCTCCGGGCTCGAAGTGCTGCTCGACCGCATCATCTCCCAGAAATAAGACGCCGCGAATCAGTCTTGCCCTCACCTGGAATCCCGTCACTGTCACCAAAAAATCATGAGCGAGCGCACCGCATCCCAAGAACGAAACACCGCTGAGACCAAAATTAAACTTGGTCTAAATCTCGATGGCAGCGGCCAATCAACGATCGCCACCGGAGTCCCCTTCTTCGACCACATGCTGACTCTTTTCTCCCGGCATTCTCTCATCGACTTACAGGTCGAAGTCGATGGCGACACTGAGGTCGACTTTCACCACACCGTGGAAGACACCGGAATCGTCCTCGGCGAATGCCTAAAAGAAGCTCTCGGTGACAAATCCGGCATCCGTCGATACGGCCACGCCTACGTCCCCATGGATGAAACCCTCTGCCGTACCGTCATCGATCTCAGCAACCGCCCCCAGCTCGAACTTCGCGCCGACGACAACACTCCCGATGCTCAAAATTTTCCCTTCACCCTCGTGGAGGAATTCTGTCGCGCCCTCGCTTCAAACCTTCGCTGTAACCTCCACATCGAGGTCCTCTACGGTCGCGACGGACACCACATTGCCGAATCCATCTTCAAATCGATGGCCGTTGCGCTCCGCATCGCCTCAGAAAACGATCCGCGTCGTGAGGGCATTCCCTCTACAAAAGAAGTTCTTTAGGCCATCATGAAACTTGGAATGATCGACTACGGTCGTGGAAATTTACGGAGCGTTATCAACGCGTGCCGCACGCAGGGACATAATCCCATTCTCATCACAAAAGCGGACGAGTTCACCGATATCACCCATCTCATCTTCCCTGGCCAGGGTGCCTTCGGAGATTGCATGGAAAGCCTCCACCGCCTCGATCTCGCCGGACCTCTCCGCGACTGGATTTCCTCAGGAAAACCCTACTTTGGAATTTGCGTCGGCTACCAACTTCTTTTCGAAGCGAGCGAAGAATCCCCCGGCACCGCCGGCCTCGGCGTTTTTAGTGGGACCGTCAAACGCTTCACCAGCGATGATGTGAAAATTCCCCATATGGGATGGAACGCGGTTGCCCTCCAAAATCCAGACTCACCTTTCTGGCAGGAACTTGAGGAGATCCCCTACTTCTACTTCGTCCACTCCTATTACCCGACTGGGATCTCGCCCGACGTCGCCGCCGCCACCTGCCAATATGGCGACGAAACATTCTGCGCCGCCATCGAGCAAGGAAACCTCATAGCAACTCAATTTCACCCCGAAAAAAGTCAGCACGAAGGCCTGCAATTACTAGGCAACTTTCTTAATCGATAGGAGCCGCCTCCGGTCCTCATCCCCTCCAAGAAAAAAGCGCGACTCCCTTTCCGGAGCGCGCTTTGAAATTTTCAGGATCTCTCGTTCTTCGACCTAGAATTGGTAGTTCAGATAGAAGTTAAACTGCCCACCTTGGTCGGCCTCATCATCCGGGCTAGAGAGAGGGATGGCGTAGTCAACAGCAAGTGGCCCTAAGGGAAGGTCGAGTCGAAGACCAATCCCCACATCGCTCGCAAGATTCGATCCGCTAAAGTCCCAAGGATCTTCATTCACAAAGCCCATGTCATAAAAGACCGCACCACGGACACGCTGGGTGATTGGAAAGGTCAATTCCAGCGAGCCGAAGAAACTCGACGCCCCACCCAAAACTTCGTTGGTGGCATTTGGTCCCTCGGTATCACGAGGTCCGATGTCACGATACTCGAATCCACGGAGATCACGCGACCCACCGAGGAACTGACGCTCGAAGATGGGAACGTTTCCGTCGCCACCAAACTCGTCAACAACCGCGAAGGAACCGCGAGCAGTCAGGATGGTATCCCAAGCTAGGTTCCAGTGTTTCGTGCCCGTTCCAGAAATGGTGTAGGCATCGACATCACCTCCCAAAAATCCTCCAGCGACAGAGATGCCAAGGTCAACCTTGTGCCCCTTGCGCGGCAGCTTGTTGCTGTCACGACTGTCATAAACGTAGTTCAGTGAAAGCGCGCTGCGGAGAAATTCACCATCCTCAGCCTGGAAGGCCGGTGAGGTGTCACTCTCAGCCTCCACATCAACCGATTCCAGACGATACTCCCCTTTCAGGTAGGCCTTACGACCGACCGGCTTACGGAGGAAAACCGCACCACCAATATTTGACTGATCATACTCATCGCTCAGGAAGAGAAGATCGCGGTAATAGAGTTCGGTTCCAAGCGAAAGCTTTTGACCAAGGAACCACGGCTCAACCAGCGAGAGGCGGAAATCCTTGCGCTCGGCACCAGCTCGGAGGCTTGCGCTGAAACGCTGACCTCCACCGGTGAAGCGACCCCAGTTGGTGATATCGAAGTTGGTCTGCTCAAGATTGACAAAGCCCACGATGTTATCAACGGAGCTGAATCCGGCGCCGAAATTGACCGAGCCCGTCTTCTTCTCATTGACGAGGATGTTTACGTCGCGGTAACCAGGCTGGGTGCTGTTGGAACTAGTGACTTGCACATCATCAAAGTAGTTTAGATTGGCGAGACGACGCTTGGTCGTATCGATGTCCACCGAGTTGAAGTTCTCGCCAGGACGCATCGGGACCTCACGGCGGATCACCTTATCCTGACTCTTCGTGTTTCCCTGAATGTTCACGCGTCCGACCTTCTTGCGAGAGCCGGGTGTGATGCGATAAAAGATGTTCACACGGGATCCATCGGCTTCACGCACATCGGGAACCACCGCAACATCCGCATATCCGCGAGAGCCATAGTAGCTACTAATCATGCGAATATCGTCGCGCACCTTCTTTGAGGAGTAGGGCATGTTTCCTACCAGACTCAGAGCTGGCATCAGTTCTTCACGGGTAAAGACCTTGATCTTCGGAAAACCGACGGAATTAACGATATACTTAGGTCCCTCATTCACAGGAATAACGAGATCCACGCCCTCACCAATGCGAGGCACGCGCTTTGGCAAGCCCACTTTGGCGCGCCAATATCCTTTGCTGCGATAGAAGTCCTTCACCTTGCCGATGTCCTCGTCCAAGGCCACCGAGTTAATGCGGCCAGACTTAGTAAACCAAGAGAACCACCCTTTTTCCTTCGTCTCCATCTCCTTGCGAAGATCGGCATCCTTTAGAGCATTGTTCCCTTCAAAGCGGATCTTATAGACCTCGCTTTTACCTCCTTCTCCCACGAGAAAGACCAGATCCGCATATCCCGCCCGGCTCGTCGCCTGCAAGCGATGCGTCACGGTCACGTCGGGATATCCATATCCCTCATAAAGTTTCTCGATATTTTTGCGTGCCTTGATGATCTGCGTATCACTTAAAACCTGCCCAACTCCGAGCTTGGTTTCATTGGCGAGCTTCTTATCGGAAAAAGTAGAATTTCCATCAAAGCCTAGTCCACTGATCAACGGGCGGGTCACCACCTCAGCAATCACTTTGACCCCGCCGGAGACATCCTCTGCAAAAAACTGAATATCATCCACCAGTCCACTCGCGTAGAGTGTCTTCACATCGCCATCGAGCACGGTCTGCGAATACTTCTTACCCGGAGCCACCGCCATATGAGAGCGGAGACGGGCTTCGTTCACGGTTTTGGCACCACGGTAGCGAATTTCTACCGTGGTCACCTTCTTGCCGTCAAACTGACCGGCCTCAAGGAGGAAATTTTGCGCTTGCGCAGTCCCCACCATCACCGGAGCGGCTAGCAGGAGACTTCCGAGCGAGAGGACACGGAGGGAATGTTTAGAAATCGAGGAATATCGCATGAAGTAAGACAGTTTGTTAGACAGTCCTGATTACGCCGATCAAGGCCGCTCACGTCAAGATCAATGACCAATCAACTTATTCACCTTCACTCCTTTAATTTTAAAAAAGAAATCCTCATTCCCCTCCCTTGACCTCCTCGCACTTCGTCCCTAGTTTTCCGCCCCCGCGAAAAAAGAACACTTTTAGCCGTCATGAATATCCGCCTGGAGAAAAAAGAAAAATGCCTCGCCGCCCTGAGCGTGGAGGTCCCCGCTGACAAAGTCACCGAAGAACGCAACAAGGTCTTAAAAGCCTTCGCAACGCAGGCCCGCATTCCCGGCTTCCGCCCCGGTAAAGCCCCCAAGGCCGTCATTGAAAAATCACACGGAGCCGACATCACCCAAGAGGTCGAGTCGCGTCTCATCCAAAACAGCTTCCAAGAAGCTCTCAAGGAGCACCAGGACCTCAAAGTCCTCACCGTGAAGAACCCCGAGAACGTGACCCACCACGCTGATGGATCTCTCACTTTCGACGCCGTGCTTATCACCGCTCCCGAGATCACCCTTCCTAACTACAAGGGCCTCGAAATCAAAGTACCCAAAGCGGGCGTCCCTGACGAAGTCGTCGAGCAAAACCTCGAGCAACTTCGCCAGCGTTTCGCAGACTACGAGGACATCGAAGATCGCGGCGCCGAGAATGGCGATCTCGCCATCATCGACTACACCGCCACCATCGACGGAAAGCCCCTCGACGAAGTCGGCGGCGAGCAAGCCAAACCCCTCGCTTCAAACGAGGGATACTGGATCCGCATTGAAGATGAGGCCTTCTTCCCCGGCTTCACCGATGCCCTCATCGGAACCAAAGCGGGCGACGAAAAAGAAATCACCATCACTCTTCCCGATGACTTCCCCATCGAAACAATTCGCGGAATGGAAGCCGTCTTCGCCGTAAAAGTCACCGGTCTTAAAAGCGAAACCCTCCCTGCTCTCGACGACGAATTCGCCGGGAAAATCGAGGCTGGAAAATCACTCGACGACATCAAGGCCCTCATTCGCGATGACCTTGAACTCCGTCAGACCCGTCAACTTGAAGAGATCAAGATCAATAGTGTCCTCGCCAAGCTCAATGAGCTCGTCGATTTCGATGTTCCCGAGGATTTCCTCCAGTCCGAGACACAGGGACAGGCTGATGCCATGGTCCGCGAAGGGATAGAATCCGGGATGAGCGAAGAAGAAGTCGCAGAACGCCAAGCCGGCCTCTTCGAAGAAGCCCAGGTCCGCGCCAAGAGCAGCCTGAAGACTAACTTCCTCCTTACCGATATTGCGGAGAAAGAGGAATTTAAAGTCGAAAACAGCGAGGTCCTCAAGCGAGTCACCGCCATGGCAAAGCAGGAAAAAAAGCCCGTCAAAAGCTTCATGAAGGAACTCCAGAAGAGCGGACAGCTTGGCAACATCCGCCAAAACATGCTCTTCAGTAAGGCCATTGACTTTCTGGTAGAGCACGCGAACGTCACGGAGGTTGAACCTGAAACTGAAGAAAAATAATTCATGATCCCCACCTCTCATTCCGGAGCTTCCACTCCACCAAACAACTACTTCATTCCCACCGTCATCGAGTCCGATGGCCGTGGCGAACGTGCCTTTGACATCTACTCGCGTCTCCTCAAGGACCGCATTATTTTCATCGGAACCGGCATCGACGACGGCGTCGCAAACTCCGTCATCGCTCAGATGCTTTTCCTCCAGATGCAGGATCCTAAAAAGGATATCCACATCTACATCAACTCACCCGGTGGCTCGGTCACGGCAGGTCTCGCAATTTACGACACCATGCAGTTCCTCACCTGTGACGTGAACACCTACTGCATCGGCATTTGCGCCTCTATGGGTTCTGTTCTCCTCACCGCCGGAACCAAAGGAAAGCGCTTTGCCCTCCCGAACTCCCACGTCATGATCCACCAGGTCAGCGGTGGGGCACAAGGAACAGCAGCAGACGTCGAACGAACCGTCGAATTTATGTATAGCCTCAAGCGCCGCCTCAACGAAATTCTCGCCCACCACTGTGGTAAAACCGCCGAGGAACTCGAGACCGCCTCGGACCGCGACAACTACATGTCGGCAGAAGAATCCAAGGCCTTCGGCCTCGTCGACAAAGTCCTCGAGAACCGTACCCAACTCCCGGCCGACGAAAAGAGCTAGCTCTCTCAAAACACCCCCTTTTCAAAAGCGGACGTCATCTGGCGTCCGCTTTTTTTGTGGGGCGCAAGACCTTATTCTGCCCAACGAAAAAAAAGGCAGCACACCCGAAAAAAATCACCCCAAAGAAGGATGCACGTATCCCTCACGATAAGGCCTCGCCAATCTCTGATTCGCCTCATCATCCCCCTTGATCTTCCGCGCGGCAGCATCCCACTCCAACGATCTCCCTAACTCCTGCGACATATTCGCCAAAATACACGCCGATGTCGAAAAATACCCCTCCTTAATATCCGCAATCGGACGCCCCCGATCCTCGATCCGCCCTAAGAAATCTCTCATGTGGGCCCGCACCGCCGGCACCACATGTTTTTCAATTCCCTCCTCCTGCTCATCTTCCGGATACTCCTCCAGCTCCAACTTCACTTTCCCACTTAACTTCTTCCCGCCACCGCGCGGCGTAAATTCCCACTTATGCACGTCCGCTTTCAAAGTCCCCTTCTCTCCATAGATAAAGAAGGCCCACGGAAACTCCGGATCAGGCGCATCACCCCACGTCCGGTGATTCCAAACCACCTCCAAATCATCAAAGGTAAACGTCGCGGTCTGCGTATCGGGGATATTTGCAATACTCTGCGTATCGACATAAATCCCCCCGCTCGATGACACTCGTTTCACCTCGCCCAGCCCCAACATCCAGCGCACCGAATCAAGCATATGAATGCACATATCCCCCACGATCCCATTCCCATATTCTTTGAAACCCCGCCACCCACGCGGATGAGCCACTTTATTATAGGGACGCATCGGCGCCGGGCCCGTCCACAAATCCCAATCCAAGTGCTCCGGCACCGGTGCCAAAGCCTTCTCTGGAGTCATCCGGGACCTCATGTGATAATAACAACAAACTTCCGCATGCCCGATCTCTCCCAACAATCCCGCATCCACCACCTGCTTTTTGGCGTCCTGCAGATGAGGCGTCGAGCGCCGCTGCGTCCCCACCTGCACCACCGTTCCCTTCTTCCTCGCCGCATCCAGAATCGTCTGCCCTTCCGCAATATCCACCGAAACCGGCTTCTGCAAATAGAGATCCGCCCCCGCCGCGATTGCCGCCATCGCCGGAAGCGCATGCCAATGATCCGGCGTATCAATCAAAACAATATCCGGTTTCTCTCTCTCAAGCAGCTCTTGATAACTCTTAAAAGTCGGAGGTCGTTTCTTCGAAATCTGACGTGATGCCACCAAATCCGCCGCCCCATTCAACATCTGGGAATCCGCATCACAAATCCCCACCACCTCAATCGGAGCCACCTGTACCAAGCGCAAGAGATCCAGCTTCCCATACCAACCCGAACCAATCAAAGCGACCCGCTTCTTAAAGTCTCCAAACTCCCCATATTGTGCCCCGAGGGAACGGGAGGTCGCTAAAAAAGGAGCCGCCGAAAAGGCCGAAGCATTGCGAACAAAAGAACGTCGATTCATCTCCGGACATACTACGCGGAGCGATCCGCTTGTCGAACAGACTTCTCCCACCTATCCTTCAGGCATGAATTGGCGAAAAAAACTCATCGCAGCATGGTCCTGGAAGCTACCCTGCTACGCCCTCCTTTGCAGCTACCCCCTTCTCGCATTGATGGCTTGCGTCTTCGCCGACCCGATCCTCTTCCAACCTCCAGGGAATCCCTATTCTGATGCCGGCCGCAAACACTTCACCACTCTGGGCCAAGGAGAAACTGCCGTCGCCATCTGCCACCTCCCCGCAACGCCGGGACGCCCCACGATCCTCTGGTCCCACGGAAACGCCGAAAACCTTGAGTCGGTCCGACCCATGCTCAAATCCATGAACGCTCGCGGATTCGGGGTCATTTCCTACGACTACCCCGGCTACGGGAACAGCGGAGGGAAGCCGAATGAAGAAGGATGCTACCAAGCCATCGAGAAAACTTATCACCATCTCACCGACACGCTCGGCTGCGATCCCAAAGACATCATCCTCATTGGCCAATCCGTTGGCTCGGGCCCAACCTGCTGGCTTGCCAAAGAAAAAGAACATCGTGGTGTCGTACTGATCTCACCCTTCCTCAGCGCATTCCGAACCTTCACCCGTATCCCCATCTTCCCCTTTGACCGCTTCCCCAATTTAAAACGCATCACCGAATTCGAAACTCCCCTTCTCATCATTCATGGCGAAGAAGATCAAATCATCCCTTTCCAAGATGGCCAAAAACTCTTTGAACTCTCCACCTCAGATCAAAAGTCCTTCGTCCCGGTTCCTAACGCCGGTCATAACGATATCTTCGCGCAAGCGTCTTTCGATCTCGTCAGCCTCTTGACCGACTTTTTCGGCGCAGATCCATCCTAGCTCAAATCTACCGCCGTAGCACTCCGCGGGTCCCGGGTTCCACCGCTTGATCCACCACCCGGAAGCGATCAGCTTGTCGAATAGACTTCTCTCCTCTATTCTCACGATGTGAATTGGAAAAAAATCATCATCGGCGAATGGTCCTGGAAACGTCCCTTTTACACCATCGGATGGGTCTACTTCCTCCTCGCCCTCTTCGCCTTCTTCTTTGCCGATAAACTCATCTTCCAACCTCCCGGCACCCCCTACCCTCAGGACCACGCCCACTTCACCAGCCTCAAAAGCGAAGACCAAAACACCGCCATCTACTACCGCGCCGCCGCCCCAAACATGCCCACCCTCCTCTGGTCGCACGGCAATGCCCAAAACCTCGAATCCCTTCGCCCCGATCTCGACTCCCTCAACCTCCAAGGCTTTGGCGTCATCTCTTACGACTTCCCCGGCTATGGAGAAAGCAACGGCAAACCCTCCGAAAAAGGCTGCTACCGCGCCATCGAAACGACCTACCAACACCTCATTTCCAAACTCGGCGTCACCCCCGACCAAATCATCCTCATCGGCCAATCCGTCGGCTCCGGCCCCACCTGCTGGCTCGCCGCTCACAAAAAACATCACTCCGTCGTTCTGGTCTCCCCCTTCCTGAGCGCCTTTCGAACCGTGACCCATCTCCCCATCTTCCTCGGTGACCGTTTCCCCAACCACAAATGGATCAAGGAATTCGATACCCCCCTTCTCGTCATCCACGGAGAAGAAGACCAAACCATTCCCTTCAAACATGGCAAAGGTCTCTACGAACTCTCTCCCTCGAAAAAGAAATCCTTCGTCCCGGTCTCCGATGCCGGCCATAACGATATCTTCGCCCAAGCCTCCTTCGACTTCGTCAGCCTCCTCACTGAGTTCTTCCAAGAAGGCCAGCTTGACGAATGACACCCAATACATAGTTTCGGCCCATGAGTGATTCTTCCTGGTATGTCCTTGATGGTGAAGGCAATGAACAAGGCCCCTACTCCGCTGCAGATTTGCAGGGATACTACACCTCGGGCAATATCAACCACGAAACCATGATCTGGACCGAGGGCCTCGAACAATGGGTCCCCGCTGGCCAGGTCGAAGGCCTCCTCCCCGTAGTCCCCCAGATCGTCGAACTCGCCCCAGCCCCCTTGGCCGCCGTCGCCCCGGTCCAAGCCGCCCCAGTCGCAGGCATGAATCTCTCCCCTCAAATTCCCGGACTCGCAACTCCCAGATCTGCGAAAATTAAAAAAACCCCCGCTCCCACTTGGATCAGCTCCATCACCCTCCTCATCGGAGCCGCCGCCCTCATCCTCTTCTTCTTCCCTTGGGTTTCCATTCAAGTCAATGCCACTGGCATGGGTGGAAAATCCGACACGACCGCCTTTCACCAAACCGGAATGCAATCGATCACCCAAAGAATCACCCCCAACCGAGACTTCCTAAAACTCCCTCTTAAAATGTTAGGCCTCTCCGACGAAGAAGTTACAAAGGCAGTCGACGAAATGGTGACCAGTTCAGCCAACGGAAAAGATGACTTCCCCTACGACAAAGCCACCCTCGTCATGGTCGCCATAATCTTGGTCGGCTTGGGACTCGTCGCCTGTCTCATCGGCTTCGTAAATTGCAGCCGTAGTTTCATTATCGGTGCCCAACTTTTCTACATCGTCGGTGCCATCATGATCAGTATCCAGATGGCCAAACAATTCCCCGCCCCCTCCAGCTTCATCAGCGAACAACGCAAAGAAATGAAAATCAGCGTCGATGAAGCCGAGAAAACAAAAAAGGGGTCTGGAAAAGCAATCGAGACTCAGTTCAACAACGTCTTCCAAACAAAATTCGAGACCAGCTGCTTCGCCACCGTCGGCATCCTAGGAGCCTCCCTCCTCCTCATCGTCATCACCATGTCAAGTGGCGGATCACCTCCCATCACCATTCCCCAACCCGGAACCGCCACCCCCCAACCCGGAGCAATGCGCTTCCAATAAGCTCTCTAAACAGTGAGATGGTCCGATCAGACCAAAAAGCGACGTGCGTCTTGCCGCCGACCCCATGATTTTACAAACCCCCATCCACTGCTCCAAATCAAGCCCTGATTCAACACAGCGCCCCATCCAAGCTTCTGTTTCTTCAGTGGTTAAAACCCTTTCGAGTCGTCCATTCACCCTTCTCTAGCCCAGATCCTCAGCCGTCACACTCCGCTGTTCACGCGTCCCCAGTTCCACCGCCTGATCCACAACCCGGCTCGGATCACCATCAAAGCGATATCCATGGCAGTTCGGGCAGATCACGACCTCAGCCGTCACAATTGAATCGCAACCTTCGCACACCTTATAAGCGACCGGGTTGTTCGCGATTTCTCGCGCCTTTGCGAGCCGGTCTTTTTGCGTTGTATCTGCCATTGCTACATAAAATAAGGGCCAAGAGGAAATCCCTCAAGGCCCTAGTGAAAAATATTTATTCAGTTCCGAGGAACTCTAAGCAGGCTTAATTGCCTTGTTTGTCCGGCTCTTAAGGTTTGCCGCCTTGTTCTCCTGGAAAATGTTCCTCTTCGTAGCCTTATCGACTTGAGAAGTAAACTCTCGGTAAGCCTTCATCGCTTCCTCGTTATTGCCCTCGCCCGCAGCGGTGACAGCCTTCTTTTGAAGGGTCTTAATGCGGCTCTTGGTTGCACGGTTTCTCTCTGTGCGCTTTTCGATTTGACGCACTCTTTTTTCTGCAGACTTATTGTTGGCCATAGGACGATCCCGCTCGGGCGGATCGGAAAAATAGGGAAAACACGCGAGGTGTCAAGTTCCAGTCCACGGAAATTTCAATAGCACCCCGGCCCTTAGTGTGGAAGAATTTGCCTATGAAAACTACGACATCCCTACTGATCAGCCTTCTTATCGGTATGACCTCGGCTCAGGAGAAACCTGAAATCCCCGAGGACCTCCTCGATGACGCCCACTTCCGCTCCGAAACCGCCCTCAACGAATTCACCGTCCCCTCCATCGCCAAGGTCTTCAACGAGCTCGAAAAAATCGCTCCCCTCGCCTACTCCTCCGATCACCTCAAAGCCCACGATCGCCTCCCACTCGACCGCTCCCGCCTCGCCCTCCGTCTCGGCACCCTCATCGCCGATGGCTTCATCGCCGTCCAAACCGGCAACTCCGATGATGTCCCGAAAATCGCCTCCCACATCTCCCGCTACGCCAAAGCCCTCGGAGCTGGCGAGCGCATTAAAAAACACGCCGCCTCCCTCCTCGACCACGCCAAGGCCAAGGACCTCCCCAAACTCAAAAAAGCCCTCGCCGCCACCCAGCGCGATGTCGAACGCGAGCTCGCCGGACTTCGCGATCCAGATCTCTCCCACCTCATCTCCCTCGGAGGCTGGCTCCAGGCCCTCGACTCAGCCGCCGTCGCAGTCGATACTAAATTCACCCCCGAACGCGCCGCCACCCTCTTCCGTGAAGACGTCGCCGACTACTACGCCGAGTCCATTGGCTCGCTCAATCCCGCCATCAGCGCCCGACCCCACATCATAAAAATGCGCGTCCTTCTCCAAGGCCTCCGCAATGCCATGGTCCTTGAAGAAAACTCTCTCGCCACCGCCGCGCAAGTCAAAGAAGTCACCGAAGTCTCCGCCCTTCTTGTCGCAATCGCTCGTAACTAATCACACCATGACTCTCCTCCTCGGACTCGGCATCATCGGATCCCGCAGCGCTGATCAACTCAGCGCCGCAGGACACTCTCTCAAAACCTGGAACCGCACGGTCAAAGACCGCCCCGACTCGGTTCCCGACCCCACCGTCGCTGCCGCAGAGGCCGACGTCATCCTCTCCTATCTCCGCGACGAAGTCGCGGTCCGCGAAGTCTTCGCCCTCCTCAAGCCCCACCTCGATGAGAACAAGACTTTCATCAACCACTCAACCGTCGATCCCGATACCACCAACTGGCTCGCCCGCCAGTGCCGTGAAATCGGTTGCGGCTTTCTCGATGCCCCCTTCACCGGCTCACGCGACGCCGCCGCTGGGGGCAACCTCGTCTATTACATTGCGGGCGATCCCCAACTCCTCGAAAAACACCGCGCCCTGCTCGAAATCACCTCCCGCGAAATCCTCTACCTCGGCCTCCCACCCGCCGCCACCGTCGTCAAGATCACCACCAATCTCGCCACCGCTGCCGCCATCCAAGCCCTCACCGAAGCGCTCGAAATCTCCCGCCGCCATGGCGTCGACCCGCGCGCTTGGCATGCCGCGGCCAAGCTCAATGGCTGTTACGCCCCCGTCATGGGCATGAAGCTCCCCACCTTGCTCGAAAATGACTTCACTCCTCATTTCTCCACCGAGAACATGGCTAAGGATACCAACTACGCCATCCAACTCGCCGACTCCACCGGAGTCACCGCAGACCTAAACCACCTCACTTGGGCCCGCCTTTTCGAAGCCGAAATGCGCGACGCCTCCGAAGATTTTTCCGCCACCATCCGCCAACACCAAAGCACCGACCTCGACCTCGAAGAAGAGGACGAAATCTCCTGCAGCCGCATCCGTGTCACCGGTCCCGACGCCGAACGCTACCTCAACGGACAAGTCAGCAACGACATCCGCCTCACCGAAGACGGTCGCATGATCGACGCCTGCCTCCTCGACGCCAAGGGTAAGCTCCAGATCTTCGTCCAAGTCCATCGCGAGGGTGATGACTTCATCGTCCAAGGCCCCACCGATCTCGCCAAAGAACTCATCGCCCGCCTCGACAAGTATCTCATCGCCGACGACGTCGAACTCATCGACGAAAGCATGGATGAGACCGCCTACCTCACTGTTCCAAACGAGACCCGCCGCATTCTCGATGGCACCCCAAAGTGGCCCAACGAAATCTTCCCCGGCATTCTCCCGCCCGAAGCCAGCCTCGAAGTACGATCAATCTCATACACAAAAGGCTGCTACACCGGCCAGGAAGTCATCTCCCGTATGAAACGGGCCGGAAAAACAAACCGCCATCTCGTCAAACTCTCGCTCGACAAGCCCCTCATCCCAACCCAGTCCAAGCTCATGATCGATGGCAAGGTAGCTGGCACCATCACCTCCGTCGCCTCCCACGTCGGCGAAGGAGAAGTCGCATTGGGCTATCGACTTCGCAAATTCGAGGCCCACACCGAGTTCGCCGTCGCTTCCCCCGCCTCCGGAGAAATCATCGGCCACGCCACTCTCCGCTAGCAAACCATGCGACGACTCCCCGCCCCAAGGACCGGCATGTCTCCGACCGCCGACCGCCGACCGCCGACCGCCGACCCCACGACACCGCAGCACCAATTGCACGCCCCCGTTTCGCACCCCCCCTTACTAAAAAGGTTTCGAGACTCGCAGGTAATCTGCATGACAAATCTGACTTCTTCATCAAAGGAGCCAGATTTTATTTGCCTCACCGCGACCGTCTCCCCATCTTCCGCCTTTCCCTAACAGTAACGAAATGCCCGTATACCTCACTCCCCTTTTCGGACTCATCGGCCTCTTCCTCGCGGCCCTCATTTTCCTGAACATCAAAAAACAGAGCGCAGGCGGAGGTAAGGCCGAAAAAATCTCCGTCCAGATTCAAAACGGAGCCATGGTCTTCATGACCCGTGAGTTCAAGCTCATCGCCCTCTTCGCCATCGTCCTCGGCGCCGCCCTTTTCCTCTTCCAAAAACCAGAATACCGCGGACCTCAGTCCATCGCCTTCTTCATGGGCTGCCTCGCTTCCTCCGCCGCTGGTTACATCGGCATGAAAACCGCCACCCTCGCCAACGTCCGCACCTGCGTCGCGGCCAACACCACCGGAGCCGCCCGCGCCCTCAAAATTGCCTTCTCTGGCGGAGCCGTCATGGGACTCACCGTCGCTGCAATGGGCCTCCTCGGCCTCGGCTCACTCTTCTGGATCTACTCCGACAGTGATTTATATAAGGAACACCTCCCCGAAATTCTCGAAGGATTCGCAATGGGAGCCTCCCTCGTGGCCCTCTTCTACCGCGTCGGCGGCGGCATCTTCACCAAAGCAGCCGACGTCGGAACCGACCTCGTTGGTAAAGTTGAAGCAGGAATCCCCGAAGACGACCCCCGCAACCCCGGCGTCATTGCCGATAACGTCGGTGACAACGTCGGCGACGTCGCCGGCATGGGCTCCGATATCTTCGAATCCTACTGCGGTGCCCAAATCGCCACCATCGCCATCGCCGCTTATGCTGGCGCGACCTACGCCCCCTCGATGGGAGCCGATAGCTATACCCTGATACAGCTTCCGCTCATCCTCACCACCGTCGGCATCGTCTGCTCTGTTCTCGGCATCCTCATGGTCAACCTCTTCGCCGACAAGGACCCCGCCAAGGCCCTCCGCATCGGCACCATCGGAGCCGCTGCTCTTTTCGTCGGCGCCTCCTTCGGCGTCACCGCATACTTCGAACTCAGTGCGAGCTTAGCCATCGCCGTCCTTTGCGGAGCCGTCGGCGGCGTCCTCATCGGCCTCATCACCGAGCACTACACCGGGGGCAAACCCGTCCGCACCATCGCCGCGCAAGGTGAAACCGGCGTCGCCACCCTCGTGATCTGCGGACTCTCCGTCGGACTTCAATCCGTCGTCCTCCCCATCCTCACCATCGCCGCCACTCTCTACGGCTCATACGAATACGCCGGCCTCTACGGCGTCGGACTCGCCGCCATCGGCATGCTCGGCACCGTCGGCATCACCATGGCCATCGATGCCTACGGCCCCATCGCAGACAACGCCGGAGGGATTGCCCAAATGGCCGAGATGGGCGAAGAAACCCGCAAAATTACCGACTCTCTCGACGTCGTCGGCAACACCACCGCCGCTATCGGCAAAGGCTTCGCCATCGGAGCGGCCGGACTCGCCGCCCTCGCCCTCATCACCGCCTTCATCCAAAAAACCGGCATCTCACTCGACCTCTCGACCCCCGATGACCTCCGCTTCTTCTTCGTTGGACTCCTCATCGGCGGAGCCGTCCCATTCTACAACGGAGCCCTCACCATGGATGCCGTCGGCAAAGCCGCTGGCAGTATGATCGAAGAAATCCGCCGTCAGTTCAAAGCAGAACCCGGCATCCTCAAAGGCACCGTCGAACCCGATAGTAATCGCTGCATCGACATCGCCACCAAAGCCGCCACCCGCAGTATGATCGGACCAGCCCTCCTCGCTGTCGGCACCCCCATCGTGGTCGGATTCGGCTTCAACTTCATCGGAGCTGATGGCTCCCAAGCCGGAGCCAAAACTCTCGCCGGCTGCCTCATCGGAGCCCTCCTCGGCTGCGTCCTCCTCGCTCTCTTCATGTCCAACGCCGGTGGTGCTTGGGATAACGCCAAAAAGTATGTTGAAAATGGCAACCACGGCGGCAAAGGATCCTCCACCCACGAAGCCAGCGTCGTCGGCGACACCGTCGGCGACCCTCTCAAGGACACCTCCGGCCCCTCCATGAACATCCTCATCAACGTCATGGCCATCGTCAGCCTCGTCATCGCCGGGTTGCTTTAAACCTCGATCGCCTTCCCCGCCTCCGGCACAATCACTCGACCCTCCAGCCCCCGCTTTTTAGCCTCCTCCAACAGCCTCCGAATCGGTTCATCCTGCGGCTCATTCCCCAGCGGAAAAGTCCCATAGTGCATCGGCACCATGAACTGTGCCCCCAAATCCTCAAAGGCCTGCAGTGCCTCCTCCGGATTCATATGGACATCCCGCCCACTCGGCGCGTCGTAAGCCCCAATCGGCAACATTGCCAAACAGATATCCTCCCGCTCCCCGATCTCCTTGAATCCCGAGAAATACGCGCTATCCCCGCAGTGGAAAACTTTCCGCTTCCCCGATCCCACTAAAAAACCACCGTAATCCCGGTTCACATCTGCTCCATACCGCGCCCCCCAATGATGACTCGGCGTATGCACCACCCTCATCCCCGCAATCTCCCGCTCCTCCCAAACTTTCATTTCCAACACCCCCGTAAATCCCAAGCGCTTCACCAAACTCCCACTCCCCTGCGGCACTACAATCCCCTCATTCGCATGAATCGCCTTCAACGACTTCTTATGCAAATGATCAAAATGAGCATGCGATACCAAAACTAAATCCAACTCCGGCAAATTCTCCAATGCCAAGCCCGGCTCAATCTGCCGCTTCACCGGACCATGGAAATTCGCCCAATTCGGATCAAAAATCACGGCATGACTTCCGAACTGCACCAAAAACGAGGCATGCCCAATCCAAGTCGCCCGGATCACCCCTTCCTCCGGCGGAGTCAAAATAGCAGGCTTCGTTTCCCCCTCCCGCTTCTTCAAAAGCTGAGGCAAAAGCCGATGCCGCCAAAAGACATAGTTCCGCCCCGGCCATCCCTTCTTGGGCTTCAACCCCGAATTACGCTTCTTCTGTTCCATCTTACGAAAGGCTCTTAGTAATTGCCTCCGCCCAATACTTCGCCAATCCCGCGTAATCGGTATTGCCCTCCGCATAGGTAATCCCACGCGAAACATTAATAACACTTGGCGCCCCGCGACCACTTCCTTGCAAAGCATCCAACGATCCCCCCTGCGCCCCCAGCCCCGGAATCAACAAGGGCACATCCGGCAAATTCGCCAGAACATCCCCATCCGCATTCGTCAAACCAACCACCAAGCCCGCCGTCGTCTTCTTCCCCTCCGCCTTGGCCCGATCACAAAGCTCACCCACTCTTTCAAAGAGCGCCTTCCCCTCACAATCCCGACGCTGAAAATCCGCGCTCCCAGGATTCGAGGTCACCGCCAACAAATAAACCCCTTTCCCCTCCCAATCCAAAAACGGCTCCAGCGTGTCATACCCCAAAAACGGACTCAGGGTCACCGCATCTACTCCCCAATTCTCAAAATAACTCCGCGCATAATACTTCTGCGTCTCCCCGATATCACTCCGCTTCGCATCCAAAATCACCGGCACCTCCTTCGGCATCTCGCCCAGCAGGGCATCCAAAATCTCCACTCCCCGCAACCCCATCGCCTCAAAATAAGCAATATTCGGCTTAAACGCCGCCGCAAACTCCGCCGTCTCCCCAATCACTCTCCGCAAAAACTCCGGCACCCCCTCAACCCCACCCTTCGTAGAATCAGGCCGCGGATCCAAGCCCACGCAAAGCGCGGAACCAGTCGTTTCAAGGCGGGACTTCAATCGATCGGCGTAGGTCATGCCGCCACTTTATTCCCTCCCTCCCACGAATCAAGCCACTGATCTCTTAACTCGAAATTCGAGCCCCAGCGCGCTCCCCCACCTCCCCCTCATCCACCCGCCGACTCACCCGAAAGAAAGACTTGAAAACCCGCTCCCGATTCCTCCGCGCCACCCCGGCTCCGAGTCCATCATCCCGCACCACCCTCCTCTCTAGCCATTAGCTATGGCGATACCGACACCAGGAATTTCTGGGTAATATTTGAGAATCGGGGCCTCACACTATTGGCCGTTCCACGAGCGTCATCCTCATAGCCCTCGGCCAAAAACGTATCTTCTTGGAGGGATTTTGAAGCAGCGCGGTAGATAGAAACCCCTCACAACATCTGGCCCCGCTTCCGAGCGAATCATTTTATTTTTATAACGCCAACACTCTACCCCCGCCAAAAACGAAGTAGGTCAGATTCATGTAAGATCTTTGTAAGAGAGCCGCCTCTGATACCAAATCAGCCCAAAAATAAGCGCCACTACCGCCGCCAGCCCAAAATTCGAAGCAATCTTCATCGAAAAATCCGTCGGCGTGTCAGAGGCCCCATGGCACCCACACTTCAAATCAACAATCCCTCGATTCCACGCCGACCACAGCGCCAGATTAAACGACAGCAACATCCCCGCCAAAATCACCAATCCACCCGAGATCGCAACTCCACTCACAACCGCCAAGCCCGCCAAAATTTCAAACCACGGCAGCGAATACGCCACATAAGCATCCGCCGGCGCTGCAAAAGAATCCTCCAAATTCCCCGGCAACCTCGACTCCATCGGCAACTGAAAATTCCCCACCGACTCGGTAAAAGCCCCCAAATCCAGCAACTTCATACCACCGCTCCATATAAAAAATCCCCCCAGAGAAATCCTGAGAATCCATTCTAAAATCCGCGTTCGAGTCATCCCCATTAAGTTAGCACATCCCACTCCACTCTTCTGTCCCAAAAATGCTCCCTTTTCTTTTTCTGCGGACTCATTAGATTCACCACCATGACTTCGATCAAGCATGCGGCTTTTCTTTTCACGGCCTCACTTTTCCTTCCTTCCTGCAGCGGCGACCTCGATTCCGCCCAACTTGCCAGCAAGACCCGTGCGGGCGAAAACTCCGCCCAAAGCTACTATAACCGTGGCGTTGCCGCCGAAAAATCCGGGAAATACAGCCGCGCCAAGAAGGACTACGATACCATTATTTCAAAATACCCTCTCTCACCCGTCGCCGGCGATTCAACCTACCGCTTCGCCAAACTCCTCGAACGCGATCGCGACTTGCTCGACGCCTTCGACGCCTACGATGCCATCCTCACAAAATACCCGGCCTCCCCTCACTACGCCGAAGCCATCAAACGGCAGGAAACCATCGCCCACCAAGCCGCCCAAGGCCATATCAAGAACTCCTTCATCGGAATCAAATCCCGCGTCGACGTTAAAAAAACCACCTCCATGCTTCGCAAGGTCCGTGACAATGCCCCACGCGCCGCTTCCGCCGACCGCGCCCAATTCACCATCGCCGAGGTCCACCAAAGCCGCGGCTCCGGCTCCACCGCTGCCGTCCGTGCCATCGCCTCCTACCAACAATTGGTCCGCGACTACCCCAACTCAAAATACGCTTCCGAATCACAATACCGTATTGGCACCATCCTCCTTGCCGAAGCCAAACAAGGCAACCAAGACAGCGCCAACCTCGACCGTGCCAAACGCGCCTTCGACGACGTCCTCATCCGCTACCCGAGCAGCAAACGCGCCAAAGACGCCAAAGCCCAGATCGCAAAACTCTCCTCTGGAGACATCCAGCGCTCCTTTGAAGTCGCCGAGTTCTACCGCAAAAAAGGCCAGACCCAATCCGCCCTCTTCTACTACCGCGAGACCGTCAACAAATCCAAACCCGGCACTCTTAGCTCGAAAGCTCAAGGCTGGATCAACAAACTCACCGCCCAGTAAGCCCACATGCGCTTCCTCCTCGTCGCTCTCACCCTCGGCCTTTTCGTCAGCCTCACTTCCTGTGCCGGCTACCACTTCGGCGGCAATAAACCGGCCCACCTCGAAGCCGTCAAATCCATCTACGTCCCGCTCGCTGAGAGCCGGGCCGTCTTCCCTCGCATCGAGGCCCTCACCACCAACTCCATCGTCGATGCCCTCGTCCAAGACGGCAGCTACCGACTCGGAACCTCCAGCAAATCGGACGCGACCCTCCTTATTACGCTCGATAGCCTCTCCTACCGACAGGCCCGCTCCTCAAGCGATGACGTCCTCCGCTCAGAAGAACTCCGCCTCGAAGTCACCGTCTCCTATCAACTCCTCGACCCCACCCGCCCCGGCGTCATCCTAGACGAAGGAAAAGGCCGCGGTCACACCCGCCTCTTCGTCGGTGACAACCTTCAGACTGCTCGTGTCAACGCCCTCCCCGATGCCCTCCAACGGGCCTCCCAATCCATCATCGCCCGCTTAGCTGATGGCATCTAAGTCCGACCTCGACCCAAAGGTCACCTTCGTCCCCACCCCCATCGGCAACCTCGGTGACATCACCATCCGCGCCGTCGAAACTCTCCGCCAAGCCGACCTCATCGCCTGCGAGGACACCCGCCATTCGCGCAAGCTCCTCAACCACCTCGAAATCTCGCGCCCACTCATCTCGCTCCACGATCACAACGAAGAACAGCGCATTCCTGAACTCATCGCACGTGCCCAGGGCGGCGAAAAAATCGCCATCATTTCCGATGCCGGCACTCCCTGTCTCTCGGATCCCGGCCACCGTTTTCTCAAAGCCTGCCGCGATCAGGAAGTCGAATTCACGGTCCTTCCCGGCCCCTCCGCCATCACCACCGCCCTCGTGGCCTCCGGCTTCCCACCTCATCCATTCTCCTTCCACGGATTTCTCCACGTCAAAAAAGGAAAACGAGGTAAGCAACTCCAAGAAGCACTCGACTCTCTCGAAACCACCCTCTTCTTCGAGTCACCCCATCGCCTCCCCTCCACCCTCGAGATCCTCTCCGAAATCGCCCCCGACCGCCCCATCTGCGTCGCCCGTGAATTGACGAAAGCCTTCGAAACCCTCCACCACGGCACCCCCACCGAACTACAGGAATATTTTTCCGAACGTAAAGTCAAAGGAGAGATCGTCCTCCTCATCCCGCCAGGCCCCAAGCCCGCGAAAGAAAAAAAACCGCCCCGAGAAAATGCGCGTCGATAAGTGGCTCTGGGCCGTCCGCCTCTACAAAACCCGCAGCAAAGCTTCGCACGATTGCTCCGCCGGCAAAGTCAAACGAGCTGGCACCACGCTCAAACCCAGCACCTCCCTCAAACTCGGCGACCTCCTCGAAGTTCCCTCTCCCGACAATACCTACAAGCGCAGCATTGAGGTTGTCGAACTTCTCGAAAAACGCGTCAGCGCCCCCATCGCCCAAGCCGCTTACCAAGACCACACCCCCGCCGAAGTCCTCGCCGAAGCCGAACGCCGCCGCCTCGCCAACAAAGAAAACCGCGAAACCCGCAAAGAAGGAGACCAAGGCCGCCTTACGAAACGAAAACGCCGCAACTGGGAAGAAGGCGAAGGCCGCTTCTTCTAGCAACCCCCTTGGCCAAAGGCCAAATTCATACCTACCCCATGCACCGCATGGGGGTTTTCAGAGTGCAGCTCCCGGTTTGCTAAAGGCGAACCTCATAATCCCTGCCAAATCACTCCCCCACCCAGACCATCTCCAGAAGCTCCTTCAACCTACCCGTCTCACTTGCCGAGGTCTTCGCGATAAAGCCTTTATTGTGCGCGAAATGAACATCGTCCTCCTCGCCCACCTTCGTGAACTCCATGCGCTTGTCATCGTTGAATCGTGACATCCCGTATCCCTCGCCACGACGATCCGGATACACCATCGCAACGACTTCCTCTTTCAGACCAAGGTCTTCAACGTAGCGCCCCATTCCCATCGAACCGTCTTCATTGAGAGGCTCGGTGCGCGGCATAAAGAGAACTTTTTTACCGAAGCCCATTTCCCAGATCTCGGTATTCTCAGCAAGATAGGCCAATTGATTCTTCATCCCACGGACGAATTTAATCAAATCCTCACCCACCATCTTCATCACCTCATAAATCGGCTCACTCGGCTGATGCTCGGTCACCGAGGCAAACCTCCGTAGCAAAGTAATATCGATCGGCGAGTTCAACTTCGACATCGCCTCACGCTCCAGCCCCAACCACTTCGCGGTATCATTGATTCCACGCGTATCGATGTATTCCGCCACCTCCAACCAATCACAAAACTTCCGAGCCTCCTCGTAAATCCCCAAATGCTTCAGCACCAAACTCAACGCACAAAGCGGCTCCGCATCCCTCGGGAACTGATGGTGATCAAAGTTCATCTTCGACTCGTCCCACTCCAAGCCCACGTCAACCACCGCGATCTCAACATCCGCGAGATCCTCTGGCGATGGCTCCCGTCGAAAAATAGGCACGCCATGCTCCGCAATCAAAAGCGCGCAGGCTAAAAAATCATCCTTATGGGCTCCGCCGGGGTGAACTACGATTTGTCGAATCATCAAGGGGTGCTTAACCTCCCCGTGAACGATGCTCAATCACGAATGAAAATCTCCGTCATCATCCCCGCTCACAACGAGGAAGAATTCCTCCCCAACGGACTCACCGCCGTCGCCAAAGCCGCCGAGATTTCCCCTTACGAAGTCGAAACAATCGTCGTCCTCAACCGCTGCACCGACCGCACCGAGCAAATCGCCCGCAACTTCGGCGCCACCATCGCCCGCGAGGACGCCAAAAACCTCGCCCGTATCCGCAACGCCGGCTTCGCCGCCTCCACCGGCGACATCATCGTCACCGTCGATGCCGACTCCCGACTCCACCCTCACTTCCTCCGCATCGCAGTCGAAAAGCTCCAAAAGAACATCATTGGCGGCGGTGCGATGGTCTTCCCCGACCGCTGGTCCCTCGGCATCATCTGCAGCGGCATCGCAGTCATCCCCTACCTTGCCAAATATCGACTCTCCTTCGCCGCCTTCTGGACCACCCGCAAAGCCTTCCAGGCGATCGACGGATTCAACCCCGACTTCGTCACGATCGAGGACGTCGACTTCGCCCTCCGCCTCCGCGCCCACGGCCGAACCCAAGGCAAAAAATGGAGCACCATCTGGACCGCCCCCCTCGTCACCTCCTGTCGCAAATTCGACCAATACGGCGACTGGCACCTCGTCCGCGACCCCAACTTCCTAAAACGAGCCTTCAACGGCAGCGACGAAGAAATCGCCAACGAATACTGGTACGACCAGCGCAGCTAACGAAAGTGCTCCTCTAAATAATGGTCCCAGCACCATCTGGCATGCTCCGTGAAAATCATCCAGATGGAAGTGACCAGAGGCTTTGTAAATTTCGCGTCAAATCCGCCCTTTATGATGGCTTCCAGCCCTGTCCGATTGAGAGTCATTGTTAATTCCCCCAACACCCGATGAAATTCCCCAGCATTTGCTTCCCCTTCCTTTTTCTAATCCCGATTTCTACACTTGCAGAGATCGACGAAAAGGCGGAACGCTACCTCCAACTGGTGCGGGCTAAACCTGAAAACGAGATCTTGCTCGACCGCTTTTTCGAAGCTTGGATCGATTCAGGAACAACCAAAAGCCTCCGAAAGCATCTCGAGGAAGCTGCAAAGGTGGGCTCGGCGGGCGATTGGCAAATCCTTGCCAGTTTTCATAAAGAACTCGGTCAAGCCGCCGACGCGAGGCCGATTCTTGACGAAGCGCTTGAGAAATTTCCTGGTAATCAGAAACTCCGATTGGCCCGGGCGAAGCTCGCAGTCCGGCTCTTCGATTTTGAGACGGCGCTTGCTGATCTGGAACCTTTCGTGAAAGCCAAGGAGCCTAATTCCGCAGTCTTGAAACTGCAGGGAATTTGCCTGAGTCGCAGCGGTCGCAGTGATGAGGCTCTCGCGGTCTGGGAAAAGGCGCTGAAGCAAGAACCTGACAACGAGGAACTGCGCGAGGATTTCATTGAGATTAATCTCATCGAAGGCTTGCACGATGAAGCAATAAAAATGGCGTCCGACCTCGTGCAGGCGACCGAGGATCCTTATAAAAAAGCAGTCCGTAAATTGCGGCTCGCCGGGATCGCGGAGCTAGCAGTCTGTCGGACTTAGAACTGGGACCCTGGCGTTGAGTCGTTAAAACGCCCTCATGGCAGCTCGCTTCGTCCACGTTGATCACGATACCCCGCTTCTCCTACCTCCCGATCTCCGGGACTGGATCAGCAAGGATCACATGGTTCATTTCATCATGGATGCTGTTTCCACCCTCGATCTCACCACCGCCAAAATCAACGAGCGTGGCACCGGTTCCGCGCAATACCCCCCGGCCACGATGTTGGCACTGCTCATCTATTGCTACGCCACTGGCACCTTCTCCAGCCGTCGCATCGAGACCCTCACTTACGAAAACGTCGCCGTGCGCTACCTCTGCGCCGACACCCACCCGGACCACGATTCAATCTGCAAATTTCGCCGCGAGAACAAAGCCCTCCTCTCCTCCTGCTTCCACCAAATCCTTGAGCTCGCGACCATCGCCAACATCCTCAAAGTCGGCAAACTCACCGTCTCGGGAGATGGCAGTAAAATCTTTGCCAATGCCAGCAAGCACAGCGCGATGAGCCACGACCGGATCGAAAAAGAGATCAAACTCGCCGAAGATCAGATCGCCGAACTTCTTGAAAAAGCCGAAGAAGCCGACAGCACCCCATTGCAAGACGGCCTCA
>JBLHUR010000037.1:0-40968 GCA_047629805.1 Akkermansiaceae bacterium
GATCAATCTCGATCTGCTGCTCACCCATCCCACGCGAGGCTCCACCGCCGCCGCTGCCTCCCCCACCGCCTTCACGGTCAAGGTGACCCCACATCCGCGCCAAGCGCGGGAGAGCATATTGCATGCGGGCGAGACTGACCTGGAGGCGGGCCTCCTTGGTGCGGGCACGCTTCGCAAAAATATCAAGAATCACTTCCTCTCGGTCGATGATTGTCATGTCGGCGAGTTCCTCCCAGTTGCGTTGCTGCATCGGTGAAACCTCGTTATCAAAAACGATGCAGTCGCAGCCACGGGCCTTGGCCAGCTCGACCAGCTCATCTGCTTTTCCGGTGCCGCAAATAAAGCCCCTGTTCTTATCGCGGATGCGGACCAGTTCCATTCCGACAACCTCGATGTCGAGGGTATCGACAAGCTCCTCCAACTCCGCGAGGAGCAGCCGGGTTTCGGGCTCCTCCGACTTATCAAAACAGAATCCAACAAGCATGGCCTTTTCGACCATGTCGGGCTTTTCTCTTACTTCAAACATGATTTAGAGTCCGACAAAAATGAATCGGATAATTTTAAGGATGGCACCAGGGAAACCGCTGGTGAAAAGGAGAATATTTAATTCGTTAAGACCGACGATACTCATGATGGCAGGGGGATTTTAGCGCCGGACTCATCGAGATTCACGAAAGTGACGCAGGTTGTAAAGATGGGACCTTCGCCGCTGTCCCGGCCTCTGAAGACTTGGACTTCATAAGTGACGGAAGTGTTCCCGAGTTTTGATTTTTGAGACTGAATGATGAGGATCGTGCCCTCTTTGACACCGTGCCGAAAGACAACCTGGTCCATCGCAATGGTGAAAAACCGGCAATCCGGAAAGTCGAGACTCGCCGCAATCCAAGAGGCTTCATCGACCCAAGCGAGAAGCCTCCCTCCAAAAAGAGACCCGTATTGATTCAGGTCCTCCGGAAGAACGAGGCGGTGGGTCTCCATTTGCAGCGTTTACTTCAGACGAATCAGAATTTTTTTATTCCGCGAACTCGCGTCTTCCGAGACAGTCTCAACCTCGGGATCGTCAACGAGCGCATTGTGAACGAGGCGGCGGTGGTAGGAGTTCATGGGATTCATCCACAGTTCACGACCGCCTTCCTTCACCTTTTCAGCGAGCTTGAGAGCCTTGTCTGCGACACGTTGCTCCTGCTCGGCACGGTAACCAGCACAATCAACCCGATAGCGCGGAGCATCGGGATGGGCACCGCGGGTGATCCGATTGACGAGGTATTGAAAGTCATCAAGACGATCCCCGTTTTTCCCAATCAAGAGGGAGGAATTTTCTGAAACGATGTTCAAAGTTTCATGCCCGGCTTCACCGGTCACTTCCACTTCAAACTCGAATCCGAGTTTACCGAGCATGCTCGAGAGAGCTTCCTTCGCATCATGAATCGCGTCTGCCATAGGGGGGTATACTAAGCGGGGACCAGTGGGGGTCAACTCTGGGGACTTTCTTTTCGCACTCTGATCGATCAGACGGAAAAATTCTGGGAATACCAGCCAAACAAGACACTCTCAATAAATGATGCTTCGATTTATTCCTCTGTTGTTGGCGATGGCCTTGCCGGCCTGCCAAACGGTCTCGGTGGTCGATGAGGCCCAACTCGGCAAGCCCGCGATGAGCTTTGACCAAAGAGGAGCGGACTCCCCGGAATGCAGCCTTGTCAGTCTCCTCGAACGAGGCCGTGCCACCAATAATCAAAGTGCCGGTGGGGGTTGTTCCGCTTGTCACTAGGGTAAGATCGATTCCATGAAATCTCTCGCTCTCCTCTCCCTTTCGGTCGCCAGCCTCCAGGCCGGCACCGGACCAAATCTCCCACAGGTCGTTCTTCCCGAGTCCTTTGAACAAGAAAACCCGGGAAACTTTCTCACCTCCTTGTTCTCCGGCGAACAACGACTTGATCTCGATTACGATCTTCTCGATCACGACGACATTTCAGTCAGCCGGACCAATCTGATTTACTCCCAAAATCGGGGAAACTGGAATCTGGAAGCCACTCTCGGCCTCACCGACATCAGGGTGGACTACACCGATCCGGTGGGAGCGACGAGCTCCAGCCGACGTAATGAAGAGAGCTGGAGTGGAGGTTTAACTCTGGGGATGGACTTCTCAGACCGGCTCAGCTCAACCTTCGGAGTGACGGCCTACGAGGGATTCGCGGATTACCAGTCGGTCTGGATCTCCGAATACTACGACCAATTCATCGGGATCCCCTTCGCCTCGATCTACGAAAAAGCCTCTCCCCGGGGCCTCGGCTTCACCACTGGACTCGTCTGGGACGACACCTATGGACTCGGTCGAATTTCGGCAACTTTTGGGCTCTCCGAAGACGACATCGTCCCAGCCTGGAGCCCAGCCCTCACCTCGGGTCCAATGCCGACCTTGATTGCAGAACCGACCGCCGATTCACGGACCACCTACAGCGGATCGCTTTCCTGGGAAAAAGCCATCAACCCCTCTCTCAAAACTCAAATCACCCTCCGCTACATCGACATCACCGCCCGGGACCCCCGGATTCAGGTGAATAACCAGTGGGCTTGGGCGATCACCGACGACCTCACGATGCGTGCCCACACAGGTGCCGCGAAAGAAGGCTCGGACTTCGAAGCCCTCTACGGAGGACTCAGTTTGCACTATGATCTCTCAGCCGCCTGGAGCGTCTCTCTAGCCGGCAGAGTCTATCGTGACACCGGCGAAGTGGTATCGGCAGGCTTCAACACTGCCTCCCCCGTCCTGCATTCTTCGGAACTTAGCGCCTCACTGGCTTGGAGCGACGCATCGACCACGATCCGGCTCGGAGTAGGAATTTACGAAACTGATTACGACGAACTCGACGAAGACAACCGCTTCTTCTCCGATCTTTACGCAGATCGTGACTTCACCCTCGGCCGCCTCGCCATTTCCCGTAGCTTTTAAACTCCTCCTCCCATGAAAAAGATTCTTCTTTCCCTCTCACTCATCCTGCCGGCCGCAGCCATGCCTCCAGCAGTCGGGACAACTTCAAGCGACGTCACCTTCGCCCAGGCTTCAGGCTTCTCTGGCGGACAGTTCCAAACCCTCACCGACACCCGTCTTTCCAATCAACCGGGCAAGGTTCAGGTCCTGGTTTACCTGACCCCCTGGTGAGGTGGTTGAGCGACCCTTGCCTCCAAGTTTGGAGACAAAATCATCAGCCAATTCAACGGACCGGAACTCGATGGAACGAATACCAATGGAGTCGAAATCGACTTCGTCTTGCTCTCCATCGAAGAAGGAACTCGATGGGATAACAGCATCAACAACCTCTCGATGAATAACGACTTTGAATTTTCCTGCCTCGATGCCACCGACAACCGGTCACAAAACATTCGTTCTGGATTCACCTACTACCGCGGCATCGACTCTTCAGGCAGCCCCTTCGGTTTTCCATTTTCGGAGCGGCGACGCATTGCCATCATCGACAACTCCGATCCGGCCAACCCGGTCATCAAATACAACGCCATCCCACAATCAGACAGCCTTTCCGCCAATGACGTCACCACCTTGCAGGCCGCCATCAACAGCGTCCTTCCAGCACCCGCCCGTCTCGATTTCGCAGCATGGTTGGGCCGCTTCACCTTCCCCGCCGATCAGGATGGAGCCAACAACGACCCCGATCGTGATGGCGCGCATAACCTCCTCGAATTTTTCTCAGGCACCGACCCTCTGGCTGCCAGCTCGGTTCCAGTCGCTCGAATCGAAAAAACGAACGAAAAAATGATCTTCCGCTACCACGTCGCAAAGGATCATCTTGGAATGACCCACCGTCTTCAGACCGGCCCACTGGATAACCTGACCGATTTTGTTCCCTCGGAACAAGAAATCACCCCCGTGAGCGAGAAAATTGACGAAATAACCGTCACCCTCACAGCCGGGACTTCAGGCTTCATCCGACAGATCGTCACACTCGAACCCTAGACTTTGCAACAAAGGGGAGGCGCGCTAAGGTCGTATTCCGATGCGCCTCCTCCTCGCTGTTCTTTTCCTCGCTCTGGCTTCATTTGCCAGCGGGGCCACGAAGTTCGTCCCTGCCAACGATTCCCAGCCACTCATTCGCCGGGACCTCCTCCCGCTTGACGTGGACGCCATCCGCGAACTCGCCGATCACCTCACCGTCCTCGCCGATGGCCCCATGCCCAAGTCCGCCAGCCTCGTCCGCCACCGCGCCCAGACCATCACCCTCAGCCAGCGACTTTCACCGGCGCAACCCCGTTCCCGCGCCATCATCGCGGCCCTCACGAGCGGTAATGACCGCCCGAAACCCGCGGAAAAGGAAGTCAAGACCGCGAAACGCGACGTCCTCGCCGCCGCCAGTTGGCTCGCCAAGCTCCCCGCCGATTCCGAAGGCCACCGCTTGGGACAACTCCTTCTCGATATTCTCCAGCCCATCGCAGGGACCGACTCCGTCCTCCAGCTCCGCAACACCAAAGAAGCTCCGCAACGCTGGGAAGGAGTTATTGCCAAAGTCACCGCCTTCGAGCTTCGTAAACAAGCCATTATACCAGAAGAGCCGGTCGTGCCCGACACCCCCACTCCCGAAGGCGCAAAATACGCCGTCACCGCCCTCCTCACCGAGGTCCCCATGATGGCCCAAGGACTCGAAAAAGGCGACCAAGCGACACCGGGCCTTGTCAAAACCAGCCTCGTCATCACCTCCGGGACCGTTGCTGAAGGTGCCGACGTTGTCACCGGAGCCCTCCGCTTCCAGCCAGATCCTGGTTTTCCCGTCGCCCCACTCCACCGCGCCCTCTTCGCTTTTTTCAAGTCCACCGGCCAACCCCTCCCTCAAGGCTTCAATCTCAACGTCAACACCGATCGCCGCCGCTACCTCCCGGAAAACCAGGAAAACATCGCCGCCCCGCTTGCGATGATGCTCGATGCCGCCCTCACCGGACGCACCCTCCGCCGGAACACCTTCTTCTTCGCCCGTCTCCGTCCCGATGGCACCCTCCAAAAACCCGCCGAAGCCTGGCAACTCCTCATTGATCTCGAAACCCTCCGCATGCCCGCTCGATCCCGCATCATCGTAGGACAGGGCATGCTGGAAGAAATGACCGCCCTCCTCGTCATGGAAAAAGTCGCCTTCTTTAATAAATACGAAGTTATCGAAGCCCCCACCTTCGAGGCCGCCCGCGCGCTTTTCTACGAAGACGGCAAACCCTCCCCCGACCTCGCCGCAGCCATCGTCGGCTACCAGGAAGTCCGTGAAAAAGCCAATCTCGCCAACAATCTCAACACCTTCCTCAGCCTTTCCACCGTCGAAAGCCGTCTCGTGAAAGCGCGTGACCTTTCCCCCCAACACCTCTCTGCCCGCCTGATGGCCACCCAAGCGATCCGCCGCCCCGCATATTTCTCCCGCTTCATGTTCGCGCAAGAGCTCGACCGCCGTTTAGAGGAGATTTCCCGCTTCCAATACGAAATCGACAAAACGCCTGATCGCGCCATCAAAGACGCCTACAAAAGAACCCGCGAAACGATCGACCCCTTGGAACGCCGCCTTCAAAAGGCCGAATCCATCGTCCTGAACAATGCCGTCGATATCATCAAAACCCTCCTCTCAGTCGGGCGGGGTCCCTCCACCCTCTTCGACAACGAAGAGATCAAAAGAAAAGCTAATCTCGATGCTTTCCAAAGAAATCTCAAAGCCTTTCGCAACAAACTCCGGCTCATATACCAACCCGCCGAAAAGAAATAAAGATAGGAAGTGTCTGTAAATACGCTTTCGCATTTGAAACATCCCTCAATATCGCCCTAACTAACGACCCCATGAAAGTCCGCCTCTTCTCAATCTTCCTTCTCCTCACTGGAGCAATCTTTGCCGATTCCTACCGTCCCCCGAACATGGACAAGGACCTCTTCAAGGCCAAAAAACTCTCGATCGACAAAATTTCAAAGACCGCCCTCTTCTCCGGCCTTATGTCCGTCGCCCGCGACTTCGACGAGGAAGAAAACGACGTCGATTACGAACTCCGCTCAAACGCCCTCGCCATCGCCGGGCGCCTTGACCCCAAGTCCGATACCTTCAAAGACATCGCCGCTGACATCAAAGCACGAGGCCGGACCGTAAAAGAAGATTCCAAAAAATCCGACGTCCACGCCAAAATCTATCGCGGCGTCCGCGCCCTCCTTCGTAAAAAAGGGAACAGCGACAACGAAAAATGCGCGGCCTACTGCATCGACATCGCCCTCCGCGTCGATCCCGATGGCAAATATGAGGAAAAGCTCGAAGATTACCAAAAGAAGGCCGGCAAAGCCGATTGGAAAGACATGCTGGAATCACCCGTCTTCAACAACCCTTGGGAGCGTCAGGACACCAACGAGTTCAAAGAGCGCTCCGAAACCATCCCCGGTGGTGACGCCGAAAAATTCGCCGCCACCCAGCGCGTCGTTTATGGACTCTCCGTTCGCACCCTCTCCAATGGCCGCCACGCCGGAGCCGCTGCCTCCCTCAGCGCCACCGCCCTTCGTGATAAAGACACCGAAGGCATCGAATTCCACATCGACCAAAAGGTCGGCAACATGACCGGCAACTCGCTTGAGGAAATCATGAAACTCATGCGCGTCCGCCACGAAGAAGACGGCCGCATTCCTTCTGGTTACAAAGTAGAAATCACCTTCGAAGACAAAGACACCCTCCTCGACGGACCCTCCGCCGGCACCGCGATGTCCATCATCCTGGACTCCCTCTTCACTGGCCGCGAGATCGACGGCAAGTTCGCCTGCACCGGCGCCATCACCGCTGACGGCAAAGTCACCCGCATCGGCGGAGTGGCCGGCAAGATCCGCGGAGCTACCAAAAAAGGCTGCAACCTCGTCGGCGTCCCCCACGAGAACATCAAGGGAGTCTCCGACATCATCGTCCTCGACGGTATCGACCCGCTCATCAACATTCAGGTCTTCAGCTTCGAGACCCTCGACCAAGCCCTCATGGTCGCCTCCAAGGACAAGCCTGCGGAAGTCCAATCAACGATTGATGACTTCAACAAGATTGCCAAACTCATTAAAGCAAAAGGCATCGCCTCGCTCTCCGACGCCAAGGTCATCGCCCTCCTCGAGGACGTTGTCAAAAAAATGCCCAACCACCAGTCGGCCCAGATCCTCCTCAGCATCGCCAACAAGGACGAGAAAAAGATCCTCTCCCTCGGCGGCTCATTCCACCAGATCAACACCAAGACTTCCGGCATGACTCAGAAGGTCCAAATGATGACCTATTCCGGCGAACTTGAGTATTCCTCCTCCGATAAGGACGAAGCCAGGGACGCCCTCAAGGAACTCGAAGAAGTCGCCGACAAACTCGACCCTCGTCTCAAGGAATACAACGACGCCATGCTTTCCGTTCTTAAAATCTACTCCGATGGACGTGAGGACGACGAAAAGGACAAGGAATTCATCGAGCGCCTTAAAGACGAATGGGAAGACCTCTCCGCCAAGCGTAAGAAGCTCATGGGAGACCCTGAAATCATGGAAGAACTCTACGGTTAAGACGGCTTCTCCCAACCAATTCACAAAAAGACCGCTTCTCCGGAAGCGATCTTTTTTTTCGTACTACTCCTCATCCTCCTCCTCCTTTGCCCCCGGAAAAACCAGCTTCAAGCCCTGCTCTTTCCAAAAGCGGGTAATGTCCGCTTCCACCTCCGCCCACGGACGCTCCTTAAAAATCATAGCCGTTGCTTTCTCACCCAACTCATCGCGCTGCTTCATCAGCGCCGCCTTCTTCTCCTCAAACTCCTCCTGCGAAGCCGCCGGAATCGTCTTCGGGAAGTTCTTTTGAAAATCATAAGCATACCGCAGCCCCGAACGGAGCCCCGTCGCCTTCCCCCCGTCCTCCATATAAACAAGGTAGGCCATCACCAAGACACTCTGCCCCAAAAACTTCCGACGGTCCTCCTCATCCGCCACGCCCCCAGCCTTCGTGATCAACAGATCAGACATCTGGGGCATCTCGATGACCTTCTTAAAGAGTGGCTTCTGCCCCGAACCACCCTTCCCAAGAAGAAGGTCTTTGGTCTCATCCACGATCTTCGTGAAATCCAGGCGACTCTTATCATAAACCGCGCAATTAATCAGATTAGGCAAGCCCTCCTTAAACCAATCCATGAAATTTCGCTCGTAAACCTCGGGACGCATACAGCTCGTGACATGCCGGATCGTGTGCCCCGCCACACTCCGCATCCGGTCATCGCTCCCACGTCCACTCTCACTCAGGCCGAGTATTTCCAGACAAAGGTTCAATTGCCCGGTCGCGGGATTAAAAGTAGCTCCCGCCTCCTCGGGCCCGCCCGTTTTTGCCCAGTCCTCCTTCTTCGCTATCGTATGAATCTCATACTTCCCGTCAATCGGCTCAAACCGCGACTCCAAGCCAAAAGGAAGAGCCTCGCAATAATTACGGGTTAACTCACAAGCCTCCAGGATCGTTTGCAGGGCCTTGGACTTGAGACGGCTGTCCGCCACGATCCTAAAATTTGCCGAGGAATAATGAGTAAGCTTGTCCTTCTTTACCTCTTGAACCTCGATCGGAGCCATCAAAACAGCCTCTTTCGGAACCGCCTTATCCCAATCAGCATCGGCCACTGGGGCCGGAGCCTTTTCATCCCCCTCCCCTTCTTTCTCCATCTTTTCGTCACCCGCCGGCCTCTCCTTCTTTCCAGACGCAGTATCCAGCTCCACCAAATGGGCCAAATCCCCGCGGCTCAAATTCGAGAAAGGCACTTTGACCTCATTGCCATTCTTGCGCTTCAAAGTCACCGCATTGGCATCCTGCGAGACAAACTCAGCATCAATTTTACGCCCCTTGACGTCTGTCCACGTCCGGGCCGTCACCTGTGAGAGAGCACCCAACATTAGTACTCCGGAAAGAAGAAACTTTTTCATTAGACCAGCTTCACGTTTCCCGACCCTTTTTCAATCCCTCAATTGCGAAAACTCAATCGCTTTCGCCATTTACTTTTTCCTTGAGAAATCCTCCACACATCGAGAAGCTCGGACCGAGAAAATAACCCATCTTCTCGCTAGTCTCGCCTTCTGCCCCCCTCTCGGCACAGCGCTCGAACTCACGGGAACGATCTGCGGCCCTGATGAGGAACCCATCCCCAACTTGGAAGTCACTTTCACAACACCCGATGAGCGAGTCTTCACCAGCTCCACAAGGAGCAATGGCGACTTCAGCGTCGTGCTGCCAAATACAGGAACCACCGAGGGTATTCTCACCGTCGATCCCGTCAGCGTGATCGAGCAAGGTTTCGTGCGCCCTCCCGAATTCACTTGGAGCAATAACACTCCTCCGCAAATCCCCGTGATTGAACTCGAGGAAATCACGCCAGAACTCGTCTTCGAACGGCGACCTGATGGCTCCAATTCCCTCCACTTCACTTTTGATTGGGTTGCCGGGGCAATCCCCAAAATCCTCCGCACTTACTGCGTGGAGCGGTCGAGTGATCTCATCTCTTGGGAGATTGTCATGAATGTTGGAATGGCCTGCCCTCCCGTCGAATTCATCGACGAAACCGTCCCCGACCTTTCCTTCTGCTATTACCGAATCCGACCGCTCGATCCGATTGATATGGTGCTTGTGCCATGGGATGGACTTGGGTTGATCGGTGATCCTGCCATTATGCTTCCGGAAATGGCATTCTGGCTGACCCCATGGCCCGGCAATGTCGTCACGATCAATTCTGGCCTCACTCTCGACGCCAGAGTCCCCATCATCGCTCCCGAGATCCGGCTGGTTCCAGATCCCGGGGAGTGAGGATACAAAAAACCGCCACCTTCCTCGCGGAAAAGTGGCGGCTTGAGAGATTGATCGACTTCCTACTTCGAACCTTTCAGCAACTTGAAAAGGTCAGAATCAGTCGAGAGAATCACGGTCGTCTTTTCATCAAGAATCACGTCATAAGCTTCGAGCGTCTTCACGAACTTGTAAAAACCCTCACGCTCCGGTGTTCCACCATAGGCCTCGGCATAAATCCGGGTCGATTCGGCATCAGCCTCACCGAGGATTGATTGGACCGTTCGGTAGGACTCCGACTCGATCTTTTTCACCTCACGCTCCATCGTCCCCATGATACGAGCAGCCTCACCGGCCCCTTCAGAACGGAAACGCTCGGCAATCTGCTGGCGTTCCGAAATCATGCGCTGGTAGATGTCTGGAGCGACGTCCTGATTGTAGTTGATTCTCTTGAACCGGAGATCCAGCAAATTAATTCCCAATTCTTCCAGTTTCACTTTTGCCGTCTGAAAAACTTTCTCCTCAATGGCCCGCCGTCCGACCGTAATGGGATCAAAGCCACTGTCTTTATCTGTCTGCGCACCAGTTGTGATCGGTTTCCGATCCTTCGTAGAGCGCACCACTTCAATTAAGTCGTTCTTAGCAACGGCATTTCGGGTTTCGGATCCCAAAATATCGTCCAGGCGAGACAAGGCTGTTCGCTCATCTCGTAAACTCTTGAGATAAGCCAGCGGATCAGAAATCTCCCAGCGAGCAAAGGTATCGACCTGAATATAGGTCTTATCCCGGGTCGCCATCTGCGAACTAACTCCGTCCCATGCCAGGACGCGCTTCTCCAGCACGTTCACTTTCACGATAAAGGGGATTTTAAAATGCAATCCGGCTTCCGTCACCGGATCACCCACCGGTTTTCCAAATTGAGTCAAAATGACCTGCTGGTCCTCACGGACGGTATAAATCGTCCCCGTGATGAAGAGCAACACGATCACCACGAAAGCGGCGATGATTAATCCTACTGCTTTTTTCATCGGGCACCTCCCTTTCCATTTAAAGCGTTATTGAGATCAAGCAGAGGCAGCGGCTTGCTGGCCTCTCCATCCATAATTACTTTGCTCTTAAGTCGCGGCATCACGTCCTTCATCTTCTCGAGATACAAGCGCTCCCGGGTAATCCCCGGTGCCTTCTCGTAGGCTTTAAAAAGTGCCAGAAATCGCTCAGCGTCACCCGTCGCTTCGTTGACCCGTTGGGTCTTTTGACCCTCGGCGCTACTGATCTTCTGATCCGCCTCTCCTTCCGTTCGAGGCACCGCTTTGTTATAAAGCCCTTTCGCCACGTTGATCTGCTTTGCCCGATCTTGTTGAGCTTGGTTCACCTCATTAAAAGAAGGCTGAACTGGTCTCGGCGGGTTAACGTTCTTCAACTGAAGTTGGTCAATCTGCAAACCAAGTCCGTAGGAATCGATGAGCTCTTGCAGCTTCACCAAGGCGTCCGTCTCAATCGACTGACGACCAATCGTGATCACCTCATCCACCGTACGATCTCCAACCACTTCACGCATTACGGATTCCGAGGCATCACGCATCGTGTCCTCCGGGTCACGGACCCGGAAGAGGTAAGCCTCCGGATCGCTGATACGATACTGCACCACCCACTCCACCAAAGCAGAGTTCTTATCACCCGTGATCATGGACTGCTCAGCAGCATGTTCTTGCGGACGTGTCTGATAGGGATTGGTGCTCCCGTCAGTTCCAAAGCCAAACTCCATTTTCAGAGTTCGGGCCACCGGAATGATCTCCTTGGTCTCAAACCAGAACGGCATCTTGAAATGCAGACCAGGCTCCGCCGTCCGGTTGTATTTTCCAAAGCGTAAAATCACCGCCTCGGAGTCAGCCGGAACCGTGAAATAACTTGAGAGCACCCCCGCGAGCACAATGACCCCGGGAATGATCAGACCAGCGCGACCAGCGACTTTTCGAAGAGCCGCGCGCGCGGCCTCTCCATCGATTTTTACTTCTGCCATAGGGTGAGAGAGTCGTCGCGGGGTGCCATTCCCGCAATGAGAATATTAACCTCCTTTTCTCATCACTTTTTCCCGAGAAGAAATAACCCGAAAGCCGGTCATTCCATGTAGTTCCCCCATCATCGGGTAGGAAACACCCTCTCTTATTCTTTTAGCCATTTCCGTTTGTGGAAGTTCGAGGAATCCCAACCTCTCCTCAAAGGCTACCTGCGCGCCTATCCCAAAGGCAAGCACGTCGCGATAGCCAAAAAACATCTCGGCATGATCGACCCAGCCTGGGAGGTGGATGAAAACGGACTGATCACATACGATGATAAATTCAAGGACGACGTCCGCTTAAAAAAGACCCTGCAAAGCCTTCCCAAAGATCTCGAAGACGGATTCGCACGACTCGAGAAACGAGTCGGCCTGGACCTCCGCCCACACACTCATGTCCTCATTCTCCTCGAGGACACCTGGCCAAAGATCAAGGGCGGACTCAAGGCCTCGACCTACATTGTCGGTCGGAAAAACGTCCCGACGACCGTCACGAAATTCTTCACCGAATTCATCGCCCGCAGCCCCCTCGGGTATCGCGAAACCCGTGCCCCACGAACTGAAGCACGCGGGCTTCTAGGGGATGACGCGCTCGCCTTCGAATGGCTGGAGAAGAAAAAATCCGGGAATGTGAAGACTTTCTGCCAGCACCTCGTCAAGGGGCGCCCGTATCAGGAAATTTTATCAAAGCTCACAGGAACGACTTACGAAAAAGCAATCGCAGAGGCGGACGATTATTGCCGGAAGCGGGTGAACGAAGCTCTCAGCAAAGGATACCCCGCCTTCGTAAAACTGCGAAAGGAGAGTGAAGCAGCCTTGGGAGCACAGAAGGCCAGCGAAAAGTGGTTGGAAGACGGTGGGCAGGCCGCGTTCGAATCCTGGCTGGAAGAAAATGAGGAAAACCCCGCCGCCCCCATGGCCCGCTTCTGCCTTGCCCGAACCCTCGCAATCGCCCGCGAGGATGACGCCGCTCGTTAGTTGTTGAACCACATCCTTAAGAAGGACGAGATGCGCAGCACCCTCCTCGACGACGCCCAACTTTGGCTCGGCGTCTCTTACAACTACGAAGGCAATCAAGAAATGGCGCGGAAGGAATTTGGAGTCCTCCTGAGAGACTTCCCCGCATCCTCTTTAGCCAAACAGATCAAAGGACCCCCCCCCCGGCTCCACCCGTGACCGGTCGATAAAGATGATTTAAGAACGACTCATTTCAAACAACCTTTGACTTCGATCAATGCCGCGTCTCTGAATTGGAGGCTGGAAGACTTATAAAAATTCTGATAACTAAATTTTCCATGAAGATTGCAAACCGAGATATTATAAGCATCCACACCGCTTCCATCGCAATGTTGGGGGGCATCCTGCTCCTCTCCTGTCCGGGAATGGCATCAGGTGATGAAAAAAACGACCGGGAGGAAGCCGTCGAAAGAGTCGATGCCTACGCCAGCTTCGATATGAACAAGATTAAGAAGACGGTCAAAATATTTCTGGAAAGCAAAACCGTCGCAGACCGGGCCAAGCTGGTCCGGCAGCCGGACCGGGTGAAGCCGCTCATGACCCGGTTTTATGGAGGAGAAAAGATCGCGGCGGAAGGATTCGATAGCCTGAAAATGAATGAAATTTCCTATCGCGATTGCTTTCTCACGAGTCAGGTCACCACCGAAAATTTCCTGACCAATCCCATCGCGATCGAACGGGTGGGAGAAGGCGAAAACGCCACCTATCTCGTCGACTGGGAAAGCTGGGTTGGATTTTGTGATCTTAAACCAAAAGAAATGCACGCGAAGCGCCCCGTCACACCCATCGTGATGAGAGCCATCATCTCGGCGGAAAGCTACTTTAACTATGGCTTCTCCGATGAAAGCAAGTGGAGTCCCTACAAGCTGGAACTGCGGGACCCGGAGTTCGTTTTCTATGGCTACACCAAAAAAGGCTCAGAAGCCGACAAGGACCTGGCCACCTTGCAGAAGAAAAAAACCAAATCCCCCTATCTCGTCAAAGTCGCCTACCCGGAAGGAGCAAAGTCCAAGAATCAAGTCGAAATCGTCAAAGTCATCACGGCTGGCTGGATCCGGAAAGAAGCCCCGAAGAAGGAAGAGGATTAGAGTTTCCTCAATGAGGTTTAAAGAGACGCTTGGTCGCGACCGCGCAGATGGCTTTCATCGAGTGATCGCACTCCAAAAACGATTTATCCACGAGGAGTCACCCAAAAAATCGGCCTCAAAAGTGGCCCCGCCAAAGCTCGTAGCGGGAATTTCGTTGCCTTTCCAATTCTGAAAAGAGTATTTTATAGGACACTCCATCCATGAAAAAACCATCACGTCGTTCCTTTCTGTTTTCCATCTTCGCTGCCGTCACCGGAGTCTTGGGATTTCAGATTGGTCAGGAAAACCCTGACCCCAACACGCCCGACTCACCCACCGTAAGCAGATCCGACGAGGCCCCCCTCATCGGCATCGCCAGCTTGGTCAGCGACGACTACATCCGCGCTGTTCGCGACGCCGGCGGAATCCCCCTCGTCCTGCCAAACACCGATGGCAGCACCGCGCAAATTCAAAGCTACCTCGATTCACTCGATGGCCTCCTCCTCCCCGGAGGTGCCGATATCCCCCCCTCCGAATACGGGGAAGAAGCCCACGAAACCGTCCGCATCCTCGATGACTCCCGCTTCAAATTCGAGAAAGCCCTCAGCGCCGCTTGGATCAGACAATCCGACAAACCCCTCCTCGGAATTTGTCTCGGAAGCCAGTGGATTAACGTCGCCAGCGGCGGCTCACTTGTCCAAGACATCCCCAGCGAATTTGGCGTAAATCATCGCAACCGAAATCACGAAATCACCCTCGAAAGCGACTCCCGCCTCAGTGGGATCCTCGGAACCTCGCAACTCGAGGTCAACTCACTCCACCACCAAGCCGTCGGAAAGCTTGGCGACGGGCTCCGCATCGTGGCCCGTTGTCCAGATGGCGTCGTCGAAGCCACTGAAACCACCGACCCAAACCGCTTCCTCATCGGCGTGCAATGGCACCCCGAAAAGTTGGTCGCAGGCGACGAACGCCAAGCCAAACTCCTGAAAGCCTTCATCGAAGCCGCCAAGGAACTCAAAGCCAAACGCGCGCAAAATTAGCCGCTATTCAGGAGAAATCTGTGCTAATCCTTACCCAAGCTTCTTAAGATTGGTAAATTGCCCGCCCCAATCCCAAAGGCACAAAAGCAGTTTCTAACCACAAAAAAGCAAACTAACCTCGAATGGTCCGGAAGACCTTCCCTTTCCGGATGATAAAGTTAACCCGCTTCTCAGTGATCTCACGACTCACTGACTGGGCTACACCATCCTTCTCAATCACCCGAAATTTCACCTTCCGCTCCGTCGCCAGTTCAGAAGCTGCCTTTTCGCTCAGCCCCAGATAACCCGTGTCGGGAAGCGCACCTTTGATCGGCTTTCCCTTCTTTGGCTGCGGCTGCACCGCCGTCGAAAGTTTCACCGGCACGATACGCCCGATCGCGATCTTGTTCGTCTTGGATCGCTTCGATTTTTCGTGAAGCCAAAACCCATCCGGCTCGCCCGCCGCATTCACCGCAAACCACATCTCACCAGCCCCTACCCCGTTCGTCCCGGGCTTGCGGGTATCGTTGAAATGCCGCCCGCTCGTCGAGTCGATGATCCGGACCCGCACTCGCCCGTCCGCCTCCAAAGCCGGCTTCCCCGCGATCACGCAAATGTGACCCGTATGGAGCCCCTCGGTCAGGCTCAGCTTCCGCCACGCAATGATGTCTCCCGGCTTGGCATCCATCATCTTGCGAACCCGCTTCCATGACGGCTTGGAATGCCCCTTCTCCCCCACCGAAACGAAAGTCTCATAGTAGGTCACGGCCAGCGGGCGCGCCCGCCAAGGCGCACGATTCCCTCTTACCGAAAGGTAAGCTTCCGGAAATTTCTCCCGCAAAACATACCCGATCAGCCCCGAACAGTTCCCCCGAAAAGTCCCTTGCGCATGGTCCACTACCGTCTTCGACTGATACTTCGTCTCTTTGAGATTTTTCAAAATCACCTCCATCTCTTTTCCGTAAAGGTGGCTGTGATCAACCGGCCCCGCAGCGGTCAGCGGCGACTGAATGAGTAAAAAAGCAGCGAACAAGATCTTCATTTTTCGAGTAATCAGCGAAGCCGGTTTCATCCGGCATGATTCGCTACGCCCTAGGATATCAAAGACTGTCGGAACTTGCTCACTTTCTTTTCTCGTTGCGGGAGACACCAAAACATCGAGACTCCTGAAAAGATGTCATTCAAATTCCTCACTCTCCTCGCCCTCCTTCCAGGCCTCGCCTTCGCGGACCATCACGCAGAAAAGCACGACTCCCGCCCGAACATTCTGTTCATCATGTCGGATGACCACGCCGCCCACGGCATCTCCGCCTACGGCAGCCGACTCGCCAAAATCGCGCCCACCCCCACCATCGATCGACTCGCCAAAGAAGGAGCCCTCTTCAAAAACGCCTTCTGCACCAACGCGATCTGCTCTCCTTCCCGCGCCTGCGTCCTCACCGGCCAATACAACCACACCAACAATGCCTTCGACCTATCCGGCCGTGTCCCTCCTGGAAAACAAACCCTCGCCATCGAGTTCGGCAAAGCCGGCTACCACACCGCCATGATTGGCAAATGGCACCTCAAGGACGAGCCCGCCGACTTCCAATACTACTCCGTCCTCGCCGGCCAAGGGAAATACTTCAGCCCCGAGTTCCGTATTCGCGGCGAAAAAAAGTGGGGCAAGAACACCGTCAAATACAAGGGCCAACACTCAACCGATGTCATCACCGACATCACCCTTAAGTGGCTTGCTAAAGGTTGGGACCAGGAAAAGCCCTTCTTCCTAATGCACCACTACAAGGCTCCCCACGACTACTTCGAAAATGCCCCCCGCTACGAGGAGTTCTTAAAAGATGTCAACATCCCAGAGCCCGCCACCCTCTGGAAACGTGACAAGCGCTGGGGCTCTCTCGCCACCCGTGGCCACAATGATGAACTCATTCCCCACATCGGAACCTCCAACGGTGCCCGCAACCCCCGCCGCAATTATCTCGAAGACCTTCCCCCTCGCTTCCCCGCCGAGTTTCCCAAAAATTTCGATCCTAAAAACCAGACCGACGAGCAAAATACCCGCATGGCTTACAATGCCTACCTCAAAAAATTCCTCCGTTGCGTCAAAGGAATCGATGACAACCTCGCCCGCCTCTTCAAGCACCTCGAGGACACCGGCCAGATGGACAATACCATCATCATCTACACCGGCGACCAAGGCTTCATGCTCGGCGAGCACGACTTTCAGGACAAGCGCTGGATGTACGAGGAATCCCAGAGAATGCCCCTCCTCGTCCGCTACCCCAAGAAAATCAAAGCCGGAACCGTCATCGACAGCTGCGTCGAAAACGTCGACTTCGGCCCCACCATGCTCGACATGGCCGGCCTCAAAGTCCCCGACTCAATGCAAGGCAAGTCCTTCAAACAACACCTCGAAACCGGCAAGGAACCCGCTGGCTGGAAGCAAACTGCCTACTACCGCTACTGGATGCACATGGTTCATCATGACAACCCCGCCCACGTCGGCATTCGTACCAAGACCCACAAGCTCATCTACTTCTACGGCTGCAACTACGATGGCGGATACCAAACCCCGCCAGCATGGGAACTCTACGATCTCTCAAAGGATCCTCATGAGGCCCTCAACATCTACAACGACCCCGCCAACGCCGCCCTCGTCGCTGACCTCAAAAAGCAACTCGCCGAAACCCGTAAACGCGTTGGCGATGACGGCTCCCACTACCCTGCTGCCGAAAAAGTCCTTCAGGAATTCTGGGACTACGACGCCAAGGACCGCAAAAAAGCCGAGATGATTTCAAACGAATTCCTCAAGCGCCGTGAAGCCGAACTCAAAGCCGGCAAACGCAACACCACCACTCACAAAGGCCACACCGACGCCAGCTATCCGGAGTAATATGGAGCGTGGGCGGCATGCCTCTAGGGGACATTCCTGCCCGCTTCGCCGCGAGGACCAACAGGTGGAAATTACCTTGCGAGTCACTTAGGTTGCGCAGCGGGCAGGAATGTCCACACTCCGTATTGCATGAAACGCCTCATCCTCTCTCGCCACGCCAAGTCATCCTGGAATCATCCCGAGCTACGCGACATCGACCGCCCGCTCAATAAACGCGGCCTCAAAGCAGCCCCCATCATGGGCGGAGTCCTCCGCGAACGTAGCCTCATCCCAGAGGCCATCTTCGCCAGCCCCTCGCTGCGAACACGGATGACTTCAGAACTCCTGGCAAAAGAACTCGCCTTCCCCTTCGATCAAGTCGAATTCATCGACTCCTTCTACGGAGCAAGCCCGGGATCCATCGTACAATTCACCCAGAAACTCGACGACCAACTCTCCACCGTCATGCTCGTCGGTCACAACCCCACCTGGACCGACTTGTGTCACCGCCTCACCGGAAAACACCTCGACAACCTCCCTACCTCGGGAATCCTCGTCATCGACTTCGACATCAATCACTGGAGCGATCTTTCAGACTTAGGGACGACCAGTGCTCTCCTCATCCCCCGCGACTTCGCCTGTGGAGGCGGCTCAAATTGAAAGGTAGAGCTAGCGACTTTTCATCGTGAGCGTTTTCTTCCTCATTCACGCCCCGGCTTGGTCGCCCATGTCACAATATAGCCATTTGCGAGAGTAACCGAACCAACACCCGGCACCTTGACAAAGACAGTTTGTTTGGTCGATTCCTTCGCTTCGACACCCCCGATCCAATAGTTCACACTCAAGTTGTATCCACCGCTCTCGCCGGTTCGATCTCGGAAAAAATCGTAAGCTCCTCCGGTCCGTTGGAAACTCCGTGACTGAATAACAATTGAGGGCCGGCCGGCAATTCGCGACTGTTGGACGACCGGTGCTGATACCCTAGGCGCTCCAAATCTTCACTCTCGATAATCACCGGACCTCCTTCGGGATCTGGCGTGGTGTAACGAGAACCTCCACGATTCTAAGGCCTATGAGGCGACGGTGGACTACCTCATCCAGGGAGCTTTGAAAGGAGATCTCGTCCGGGCTGCTCAATTGATTCCCAATCTAACAAATCCCGATCAACAAAAGTCTGCGCTTCTTATTATGGGTCAAAGAATGTTTCAGCCAAACAACGAGGGAAAGGTCCCGGAAGGCCCCATTGATTGGATTCGAGACGTGCGAGACTCCACTCTGCTCATTCTGTGGTCAATCCCGAATCCACTCCCGACCAAAACCGGCGTTTCACAAATCCTGATGCGCGGCAGTATAGCCGTCGGGAAGACCAGCTTCGGTCGATTTATTGCCGATCACATTATGCTCACTATCCACCTCAAATACTCCCTTCGACTGATCCAAAATGACTAAGGCGTTGTTCCATGGATCGAGAATCACGGCACATCTCCCGATTTCTATATCGAACGGCTCCCGTAATACTGATCCTCCTGCCTCCTTAAAGATCGCAACGGCGTCTTCGACTGATTCCACCAATAAGTCAGTCTCCATTGGGCGATCATCAGTATGTAAAACGAGTTCCGAAGTTCCTAGCTTCAGCCCCGCACATGAATCAATCCGCCAAATGAGTTCATGCCCCAACGCCTGGTAAAACAAAATCCCTTCAGAAAGATCCGAGACCGGGAGACTGTGGCAGTCGATATTTCGAAACAGGGCGGGCATTCCCTTATTCTTGCCAAACGTTTCGGAACTGGCGTCCCTCACCACGAGAGATCTACCAATTGTAATTGACCAAAACTTATCTCAACGGAAACGCTGACACGGCGATGAAACAACTTCCCAAGAGCCATGACATCCTGTGTCTGTTTCGCGCTCATGCTAAAAGGTGAGGATCATTACGTAGGCGATCTTGCAGCTGATGTGGAGCGATTGATCAACGTAAAAGTTGGTGAAATTTTCTCCCTTTGCCCAATCGATCATCCAGTGAAGGAATAATTCGGCCACTCCAAAGCGGATATCTCCCGTAATGCACCACACAACTCCCGCGTGAATGAGAGCGTGCATGCTGAGCATGTAAATCCATACACCCTTTGGCCATTCGATTCCGGTGAGTTTCTGAAGTCCCTCTCCACGAATTTTTCCCGTGCTCAGAAATTGCCCTTGAAGAGGGAAGTCTGCAAGCGCGTGCCCGATGAGCAGAGCGAAGAAAAGAGCGAAGCCCAACTGGGGATTGAAGGTTGCCGGGGCGGTGAACCACATGCTGGAAAGAATGGTCATTTCATTACCTGCCATCTACAAATTCTAAGAGAGGAAACTTGGGTCGAAGAGTGCCTTTTTAACGTAATTGACTTTCTCGTTCGTTTCGCGGAGGCGCGTGCTAAGCTGGGCGGCGATGGACATGAGTAAGGCTCCAGCGACAGCTGGTTCATCGCGCAGCATCTCGTCGAACATGGAACGGCTCATCCTCCAAACTTGACAAAACTCCTGTGCCTCGACGGTCGCACTCGCTTTCCCCGGGTCGAAGATGTTGACCTCTCCAATGACATCTCCGGCCTTTAAACGGCCGAGTAAGGTCTTACGACCGTCTGTGAGGGTGTGTGCGTGGAGTAGACCCGAGACGACCAGGTAGAGTGATTCTTGGGCTTCACCTTCGACAATAAGCGTAGAGTCGGCAAGGACGGGTAAGAACTCGCCGAATGAGCTGATGGACTGGCGGTCAGCGGCTGAGATTTCAGCGGCAAATCCGATGGCAGGTAGTTCGTTGTTGGTTAGTGGGTCAGTCATCGTTTAATTTGATCAGGTTTTGTGTGTAAGAAGTCAAAGTAGCGACGAATTCAATTCGCATAAAGTGGAAAGTCAGGCAATTGCGAAGCGAGCTTTCCGAACTGCCTCTCCCTCTCTATCCTACCATCAGTGGTTGTATCGCCGCGTCATGAGATTCGTGAACGAGAAATCTCATCGTCGCCGAGGATCGTCCGCTGTATAAAAGGACAAAGATTAAAGCACCTTGCCTTCTCCGTGAACCAGTTTCCCCTCAATATCGCCAGCTCGCACCCGCCGGATTCCCTCTGGGCGGAGGAGGAGAGATGTGTCGAAACGACTTGGGCGACGGAGCTCTCCTCAAAGCGGGAAGCTTTGTGGCCATTGCTTTCTGATACTAGCAGCCTGAATGAGCAACTCGGGCTTCCAGAGATGAATTTTGTGGAACGCGACGGGAACCTCTACGGCAGCTTCGGCCGCGGACTTCTCAGGCAGGAATGGGTCGAAGTTCCATGGGAATGGGAGGCCGCAAAGTGGTTGGTTGCCGAGCGCCGCTATAGCAAAGGCCCGGCACTGGCAGTCCGCGTTCGCTACCTGCTCGATGATCATAAAGGTGGCACAAAACTAACCGTGCGCGTCAGCTGGATCGCGAGATACTGGTGGTCGCGGCCGGTCCTGAGATATATCAACCGATGGCTACGCGCGCAATACGAGCGGGTGCTCCGGGAACTTGACGACCTGACTGGCAACCCGATCCAAGAACGGCTTCCTCCGGAATCGCGCTCCGATGTGAGAGTCGATCAGAATCGTCTTCGGTCGGCGATCAAAGAACTGACAGAAGGGGAAGTTTCAAGTGCGGATGTCGATCGCCTCGCGAATTTTATCCGCACAGGTTCCGATCAACAGCTGTTCCGCATACGGCCGAAGCAGCTCGGTTTCGAATGGGGTATGGAGCTGGAAGATTTACTCTTGCTGCTGCTCAGGGCCACGCGGGCTGGTCTATTGCGCTTGTCCTGGGATTTGATGTGTCCCCATTGCCAGGGCGTGCGCAAAGAGTCCCGCTCTCTCGGAGATCTGAGAGAGTTCGGACGCTGCGATGTCTGTAATATCGATTTCGCCGCGAGCGGCCTCGAGTCGATCGAAGTTACTTTTAGGGTGCTGTCGGAAGTTCGCGTCGTAAGCGAGGTCTTTTACTGTTCCGCCGAGCCAGCTAAGAAACCCCACATCCTTCTCCAGCATCGGCTTGAACCGGGCGAGAGCTACGAGACCGAGCTCGGTCTTGCCCCAGGACGCTACCGCCTGCGGCGTGCCGTCGGGGAGGGTGCACGCGTCTCGTTCGAAATTGGCAAGGCGCAAGGTGGGGAGGAGTCACTGGTTTGGAACACAACCGATTTGTCCCTGGCCTCTCCGCGATCGCTGGCCCCCAAGGCGAAATTTGTGCTCCGCAATCCCGAGACACAGAGCGTGCCGGTCGTGTTGGAGAAGGTCGTCGAAGATCCTGCTGCGCTGCGTCCTCACGAGTTGTTCAACTTCCAACAGTTCCGTGATCTGTTTTCCGAGGAATCGATCACTTCGGGCCTGAAGCTGGAAGTGGGCCATCAGACATTATTGTTCACCGATATTGTCGGATCGACGCGGCTTTATGCCGACTTGGGTGACACCAGAGCATTCAATTTCGTCCACTCTCACTTTGTCAGCCTCCAAAAAATTGTCGGAGCAAAAAGGGGCGCGGTGGTAAAGACGATCGGTGATGCCATGATGGCCGCCTTCCAACGGCCAGAGGACGCTTTCGCGGCCGCAATCGAAATCCAGGAGAAGTTCGTAGGCGGTGATGATGAGCCACTGAGGGTGCGCGCCGCGCTGCACCGCGGGATTTGCCTCGCTGTGCGGCTGGAATCGAACATCGACTACTTCGGCCAGGCCGTGAACTACGCCGCAAAAATGCAATCAGTGGCCGGTGCGGGGGAGATCGCATTATCAAATGAGTTTCATGCGCAACCGGGGATTGCAGAGCATCTGCGAGCGTCTGGCCTCGAGGTGGAGGAGGTGAATTTCCCGTCGGTGTATCGCAACGGGAATGAGACGAGCACCGTCATGGTGGCATCCCTTCCACGGCAAAAGCTTCTTTTGACGAAACCACCCGATCAAAAGCGTATTGAGATATGAAGGGCCTCGTGAAGCGACAAAAGTTGTTTTGGCCTGATCAGACTTCATTTTCCTAGGCTCAATGATTTTCAAAGCTGTTTCTCTCATTCTTCAGGTTTCGCTTTTTAGCATTGCGAGAGCCGAACCATCGTTTGAAAAAGATTTGGAGCCGTTTTTGAAGGAATACTGTGTGCAATGTCATGGAAAGAGGAAGCAGAAGGGCGATTTTCGACTCGATGAACTCTCGCGGCAGGTTGGTGTCGAGGATGCGCCACTTTGGCATGAGGTGATGGGACGAATCAGCTCCGGGGAAATGCCTCCGGAAGACGAGTTCGATCTACCGACCGCGGATCAGAGCGCGGAAATTGTGGAGTGGATTGCCGCGAGGCTTAAGGAAGGGGAATCAGAGAGGATGGCAAAGCGGGAGCGTGTTTCGTATTTTCGGCTGACGCGGGAAGAGTATGTCAATACGATGCGCGATCTCATCGGGGTTGAGTATGATGCCACGGATCCGGGGGGGCTTTTGGAAGATCCGGAGTGGAATGGCTTTGAGCGGCTTGGCTCGGTTCTGACCTTGTCACCAACGCATATCGAGAAATACCTCAAAGCGGCAGAGACAGTTTTAAGCGAAGCTTACCCGGAAAAGCCCGTCGCATCTCGGGAAGTCAGCAAGCGAGCCTCGGTCTTGAGCGAAACTCGCAATCAGCCTCATTACGATCGCCTGAAGAAAGCGGGGCTTCTTGACAAAGTGCGGGTGCCTCTCACGACCTCTGGCGAAGCTTTTCGTGGGTCGAATCCTTTCCGTGGACCCGAGACGCCCTTCCCTGGTCCCGGGGTTTATGAAATCAGCTATACCGTGAGCGGGCTGAAGCCGGAGCATGGCATTGCTCCGAGAATGCATGTCTATGAGCACCAGCTTGATCGGGTTCTCTTCGAGCAGGATATCATCGCATCCGAGGATCAACCGGTCACGGTGACCTTCCGTGCTCATTTGCCACACAATCCGCAGATCCATGTTTTTAATCACAACAAGGTCGCGCGTCATCCGCGGACCAATAGCTCGAGTCGTATTCCATTTGTGACCACTGCGGATCGTCGTGCGCCGTGGCAGATGAAGATTACCGATGTGGAAGGTCGTCCGCGCTATCCGATTTTGATTGTGGATTCGATCTCGATGCGAGGTCCGATTGTGAGCGACCAAGAGCAAGCCTATCGGAATCGCTATATGGCCAGCGACGAGGGAAATATGGAGCAGGTTCGCGAGGGGCTCGGGGCGATGGCGAAACGCGCTTTCCGGCGTCCTCTCAGAGAGGGCGAGCTGGATCGATATGTCTCGCTGGCCGAGAGTGAAGTGGCCGCGGGAGAAAGCTTCGTGAACGCGGTGAAGTCGGCGATGACCGCGATTTTGTGTTCCAAGAGCTTCTTGTTTCTCGAGGAAGGAGACGCCGGGACGGAACGCCATCGCTTGAATGACTGGGAGCTTGCCTCACGCTTGTCGTATCTTCTTTGGAGCACCATGCCGGATGAAGGATTGTTCACGCTGGCGGAGCAAGGGAAGTTGCGAGATCGGGGAGAGTTGCAAGCTCAGTTCCGGCGGATGTTGCATGATCCCCGCGCCGAGCGGTTCTCGGATTCGTTCTCCTCACAGTGGTTGCACTTGCGGAAAGTGGGAATGTTTCCTCCCGATAAGAAAATCTACCCGAACTACGATCAGGGATTAGAGGGAAGCATGATTGCCGAAACTCAGTCGTTCTTTGGCGAGGTGTTACACAAGAGGCTGACTCTGCGCGAATTTATCGATTCGAATTGGACTATGATGAATCCGCGGCTGGCAAGATTTTACGGAATGCCTGAGATGAGTAAGGATGAATTCCAACAGGTCTCGCTCAAGGGCAAGGAGGATCGTGGTGGTTTGTTGACCCAAGCCTCGATTCTCTCGCTCACCTCTGATGGGACGCGTCACCGACCGGTGCATCGTGGAGCTTGGCTATCCGAGGTGATTCTCGGAAAAACACCTCCACCTCCGCCGGCCAATGTTGATCCGATTGAACCGAATCCGGTGGACGAGCCGAAAGCAACTTTGCGGATGAAACTGGACGCCCACAAGCATGATGCAAGCTGTGCCTCGTGTCATCAGAAGATCGATCCATTGGGATTTGCCTTCGAGAATTTCAATGCGATTGGGCAATGGCGAACGCACGAAAAAGTCGAAGGGACCGGGAAAAACCCCCCGATCGATGCCAGCGGAGTCTTGCCGGACGGACGCAAGTTTTCGAATGCGGCGGAGTTTAAAAACCTCCTAATGGATGATCTCGATCTGTTTAACGAGGCCTTCGTGGAGAAGCTGGCCATCTACGGATTACGTCGGACCTTGACCTTTGATGATCACGATGAATTAGCGGCGATTTCAAAAATTGGAAAGGCGAAGGACTATCGCGTGACAGATTTGGTCGAGGCCTTCGTTCTTTCCGATCTCTTCCAAAAACGATAAAGAACGAGGTGTTTTTCCGACTTAGCGAAATAAAAAGAACACTCAAGGTGTAGCTGCAGAAGCTAAGGCCTGATGCTTAATTCCCAAAAAGTTCCCGACATGAATATTCAAACGAATAGATGGCAAATGAGCCGCCGCCACCTTCTCCGTGGACTGGGGGCAAGTGTCGCTTTGCCGATGTTGAACTGCATGGGCGCCACAGGACGGGAGAAGTCGGCTTTGCCAAAGCGCAGTGTCTTCCTCTACATCCCCAACGGCGTTAATACCCTGACTTGGCAGATTAAAAAAGCAGGGAGGGATTACCAATTCACTTCGCCGCTGGCCTCGCTGGAGCGTCACCGTAGTGAGCTTACTCCGATCAGCGGTTTGCATCATCCCAAGGTTCTCGGAAAGCATCATAACTGCGACAAGGTTTGGCTGACCGGAGCAGAGGTTCCTGCGAATGGCGGGGCTTTTCGAAACGGCGTTTCAGTTGATCAACTGATGGCCGAGGTACAAGGCGTGGCGACGCGCTTCCCTTCGCTCGAAATGGCGATTGAGGGACATTCCCTGGCGTGGTCGCGTGACGGAATCCAGCTTCCGGCGGAGCGCAACGTAAAGTCAATTTTTGAGCGAATGTTTGTCGGGGAGAAGGGTGGCAAGGACGCCGTCCGTCGTCGTTTAAATCGACGTGGCAGCATCTTGGATGTCGTTCTGGATGATGCCAGAAAGGTGAACTCGGAATTGGGAAGTGAGGATCGCAGTAAACTTGATGAATACCTGACCGCGGTACGGCAGGTTGAAGTTCGCACGGAACGGGCTGATGCTTGGCTGGATGTGCCACGTCCGGAACTGAAATCCGGGGAAACTCACAAGTTCTCCCGGAAGATGGATCAGAGCCAGGTTCAGGCTTATCATCGCTTGTTTTACGATTTGATGGTGCTCGCGCTGCGCACCGACATGACGCGAGTCATCACCTGTATGATTTGTAGCGAATCGAATGGCGGTGCCATCCCGGACATTGGGATCTCCCAGACGCGTCATGGCCTATCCCACCACAATGGCGACCCGGAACAACTCCGTCGATTGACACAAACCGACACCTTTTTGATCGAACAGCTGAGTTACTTCCTCGATCAACTGAAAGTGGTTGAGGAGGAAGATGGTAACATGTTGGATACGACCCAAGTTCTTTGGGGAAGCGGCATGGCATACGGACACAGTCATGGGAATGCGAACCTTCCGACAATCCTGGCAGGTGGCCGTAAGCTAGGGCTTAAGCATGGAGCGCACGTGGACTACAATTTGCCGAAAATTGGAAGTTACAACGTCGCGGTGGCGAACGAGCACTACAAGATCTGCGCACGTCCGGTTGACTCGGATGCGCACTTGAGTAACTTACTTCTTACCATGGCCCAGCGCATGGAGGTCGAGACAGAGCAGTTTCAAGATAGCTTGAGACCGATCTCTGAGATCGTGACGTGATCCTGTTTCCGGGGGAATACTTGGTCAGGATCTACAGAGAGAGAGAAGGCAATTCCGGACGGTTAAGATTTTTTCAAATGATCAATTATTATCAAATGCGGCTCTCCTTGCTCTCTTTACTTTTTGCGATGATCTCCTCGCTTGTGGCTGAGGATCGGGCCAAATTTCGCACCGACGAAAATCGCGATAAATCCCTCGAATGGTTTCAGCCCGTTCGAGGTGAATTTCCACCGAAAGACTCGGCGCATTACATTTCCGGAGAACTCATTGGAGTGGATCATCCGGAACGAATCCTGAAAATTCGGGTCGATCGGAATGACAGCCAATCACGTGCCTTGATGGACTATCCGCTGACCGCGACGATGATTCCATGCGGAACGGTGTCCTCTCATAATCAACCTGCCTCGCTTCAGGATATCCCCATCGGCACGCACGTCCACGGATGGTTTTTCGAACGACCTTCTGGGGAGGAGAAGCATTGGGGTGAAAGAAACGGAAAGCCTCACAACAAAGATGAAATCCGCGCATCACCCGAAGTTGATTTTACTCGTTGTTTGCGGATCGAAGATGATTTCACCTATCACACCAGAAGGAAAGAAATCTGGAAAATTGAGAAGGTTGAGTTGCAGAAGAAAAAACTGACCGCCATTTTGATGAAAGACGGGAAGCCAAGTGGTGAGGCGAAGACATACGACCTTCAGTCGAGCACCGTCGTTTATCAGGGGAAGGGATTCGCCTCCCAGGAAAGCATCGCGCCAGGCCAGTTGGTTCAGATGAATCTCACCTGGGCGACTCTCTTCGGTCCGGGGAGGGTGCTTGAGATTTGGTTAGATCAAGTGAGTCGTGATCTAGCCTCCGCCCGTCAATTGAAACGCCATCACGATCATATCCGTGAACGCGGAATTCCAGGGTGGATCATGGCTGTTGATGACCAAAAGCAGATTGTGACGGTGACGTTTTTCGATGGAATCGATGAGGGCCTCTTAAAAGATCTCGACGTGATTGTGGAAGCCGCCCTTGGCTGGCCCACTTCCGGAGGTGCGAAAGACGACCTGAAGCCAAAAGGGACACTCGCGGTCGCTCGTGATTGTCTGATGACCTACGACATTGTGAATGATCGAAAAGGTGGGAACATCCTCGCGAAACGTAAAGTGCCGAGCTTACCCGGAAGCAGTGGGGTGAAGATCGAGGTGCAATGCGGGATGCTCTTGGAGGGATTCCGACCTAGCAACGTGGTGCGTTTCTTTCCGGCCTGCTGGCCGATCGGAGGCGTCCCTCGTGAGGAAACGTTTTTTGGGCGGGAGTAGAACGGCGGCAATCGAGGGAGCCTCGGCAAGGCCGGTTTCCCGGCAGGGCATTTATTGAGAGGTTCGGCAGCTGCCATCGCGCAGGAGCCGGCCCAACGGTCCGCCATCATCGGCCATGCGGGCGATGACATATGGCATCTTCTTCTCGCCCAAGTCCGCGATCAAGAGCTGGATCTGCTGCTCCTTGACCCAAGCCTCCATCCCTCCGTCTTTCACCGGAAACTCCTCTGCCCACTTCCCGGCCTCGGCCTTATCACGATAAGCTTGCCAAACTTTCCCCACGGCTATTTTGAGCTTTTTCTTTGGTGAGAGCCTCCGTGATCCTAGGCACTTTGGTCTCCTGATCGACAAACCAATCGGTCAAAGGCGAGGCCATCGCGAACGGGGCGGAAAGGAGTAAAAGAAGAATTTTCATGAGAGAGTGTGGGCTACAACATTCGATCCGACCAGATCCTTAAGGTGGGAGTGGTGGGTGAAGATGAGGATTTGCGTCTGCTGACTTAGTTCTTCAAGAACCGGGATGAGAGCCTTGGTGCGCTCGTCGTCGAAGGTCATGAGAAGGTCATCGAGGATCAGCGGGATGGGAGGATGATTCTCGAGGTGCAGCGAAATGGCGGCGAGACGGAGTGCGAGGTAGAGCTGATCGGCGGTGCCTTCAGAAAGTCCGCTGGTCGCGACCGCTTCGCCGCCAGCCCGGATCGCAATGAGCTGGGGCTGGTTCTTTTCATCGACCTGCGCGGCCACTTGTGCGAAGGCTCCCGAAGTCAGCGCCTTGAAAAAGGAGGAGGTCTTTTCCACCATCGGGCCCTGCGTTTTTTGGCGGTAGTCATCAACCTGCTGCTTCAGGAAATCGATGGCGTAGTGAAGCTGACGATAGCGCTGGGTATCGGCAACAACTGAAGCGAGGGCATCGGCCGACGCCTGTTTCTGTATAGCCGCAACGTCATTCGCCTTCATCATCTCCTCCTCGCTACGGAGGTGCTCATCAAGTCCCGCCTTCGCTTGATCACGTTCGAGTTGGAGATCTTTGTCAGATTGATCGAGGGTCACTTTTTCCTGTGTCAACTCTTCGGCATCCTGATCTTCGAGCGTTCCGAGAAAGTCATCGAGCGGAGTTGCGCCCGCAAGATTTTGCAAGGCCGCCTTTTGATCATCGAGGCGGGTCACTAAGGAATTTCGGATCTCGATTTGATGGAGAACCGGCTCAAAATTTTCGTTTTCGGTCCCGGCTTGCTCGGCCAAAGCCTCCAAAGCTGCGACATCACTCTTGTGGGACAGTTTAATTTCGGGGAAGGATTCCGTCAGCTGATCCAGCTCGACCTGCAAGGTTTTGGCGCGATCCTGATCAATTCGGGATTGCTCGTGAAACGCGGTAAGAGCCGGCTCCAAGGCTTCGACTTTAAAGCGATCCCCGAGGGACTTGAGGAGGTCCTGATAAGCCTCAACCGCCGTATTACGACTTTCAAAATCAAGAAAGATCTCGCGAGCTCGCGCCCGCTCGTTAAGAGCTTCCACCGCTGCCTTGGGCGGAAGTTCAGGCGAAATCCCAGTGCTTTCACAGACTCCGTTCCAAGTCTCTTCCGCAGACTCCAAAGCTACCTTGAGTGACTTGGCCTCTTGAGTGAGTTGCTGCTGTTTGACTTCATTTTTTGAGACTTGTTTTTGAATCAAGTTCCGCTCGCCCTTCTCTTGGTTGGCTCGATTGAGAGCCGCCTTGAGCGCACGGTGAACCTGAGAAAAATCCTCCCCACCAAGATCTTGAAGGAGGGAGGCTTCCTTCTTCTGCAGAGCGGTAATCGTCAAGTCGAGCGACTCTGCTTCGCGGATGAGATCGCAAAGCTTCTCCCATTCCTCACGCCATTCCAAGAGGGCCACTGGAGACAAATCGCGGGACTGTGCTTCCCAAGCAGCCTGCCAATCATTGAGGTCTTTTTGGGCCTTTTCGAGATCAGCTTCGAGGTTTCCTTGTTTGCTTTTGAACTGGGAAATCTTGGCCTGATGGCCGGCAGCGGTCGCGTTGTGGTCGGCGTGGTTGCGGAGAGTATCGGCGACCTCATCGGAATGGGAAATGGCCCCGGTGAGAGACTCTTCGATGTTCTTCGATTTAAGGATGCCGGCCCAGATCGCGTCGCGTTCTTCCCGTGATTTGGAAAGGTCGGCTTGAGAATAGATCGCGGCTTGAGACGCGAGATGGTCGAGACTGGTCTGCTCCTCGGCGAGGACATCGCGCAGATCGGTGAGTCGCCCTTCGATTTCATGAATTTTGGCATCAAGCCGTTCATGTTCACGAGCCTCAGACTGAATGGTTTTGGCACCGGGGATTTTGAGTGTAACCGGATCACCTTCGACTTCGAGCCGCGCCCCGAGCGTCCCCTGCTCGGAGCGGAGGGCGGCGAGGTTTTCCTCGAGACCGGGAAGGGATGATTTTTCCGCGGCGAAGTCGTCGGCGCGGCGGCATTGTTCCTCCAGCTCGCTGATGTCACTGGCCTCGGTCAACTGCTCGCGTTGCGCGGTCAGCTCGATTTCAAGATTTTCGAGAGTGCGCGTTACCTCCGATGATTGGCGGGTCAGCTCGATGAGCGAGTCCGCGGCGGCTGCCATGAGGGCTTGGTCAGCACTGCGAACTGCGGGGAGATCGTCGAGGTCCAGGCCGCTGAGGCTGGCCTTGAGTCCGGGGAGCTCTTCGAGGTTTTCGAGATGCTGCTCGGCCTTGCGTTGGAGCGTTTCAAAGTCGGCGGTGGCAGCGAGGACCGGGGCAAAGTTGGCGATTTCGCCGAGGGCGTTTTCAGCATTTTCAATTTGTGAATTCTGGAGTTGGTAAGCTTGCGAGCTTCCTGCGAATTGTGACTGCAAATCGCGGACTCGTTTTGGGAAATCCGAGGGTAACTCGGGGGCTTCGATTCCAGCGAGCCGTGACTCAAGTTCCCGAATCACGGCGAGGATAGGGAGAGCTCCGAGGCAGTTTTCGACAAACTGCCAGCGGGCACGGTGAGCGCGATGGAGCTGGTCTTTCTCGGTGAAAGTCGCGTGCGCGTTCTTCACTTCCGTTTGGAGAAAGCGCCAGGCCGTGACGGTCGTGCTTTCATCGCGGGCCGCCCGTTCGGCATCTTTGTGGGCTTTGATCGCCAACGAAATAGAGGCCTTGGTGGAGCGACCTTTGAAAAGAAGGTCGGCCTCGGCTTCGAGTTTTTTGATGGCGTCATCGATGGGCGAGCCACCAAGGGCGACGCGGAAGATCATGGTACCCAGATCCCCTTTTCCAGAGAGGAGTTCAAGGGCCCCGGCGCGGAGAGATTCGGTGTTTAGACCGAACATATTTTTGAAGAACTCCTCATTCACCGAGCCCAGAAAAGGAGCGAGGGCGGAGTCTTCGAGGGTACTTTGGCCAACGTCAAGGAGGGTGTTTTTGGTCCCCTTTTTTCGGAAGAAGCTCAAGGTTTCCGACTCGTCTGAGATGGTCGCCCCGATTAGGAGCTTGGCATTGGGATGGAGGAAGTTATCCGAGGTCCGAGTAGGGATGCCGAAGAAGAGATTATTGACGGCACGGAGCAGGGAACTTTTTCCAGCTTCGTTGGGACCATAAATCAAGTGAACGTCGTACTTCGACTTTGGGAACTGGAGCGAAAAATCGCTGAAGTGCCCAAAGGCGGGAATGGTGAGAGAATCGAGGCGCATCTTTATTCGGAGGTGGCAATGCTGTGAAGGACGATGGCGGCGACGTCTTCTTTTAAGGTTTCGGACTCCTCGAGATCGGCAAGTGCGGCGGGCGGGAGCTTGTCGTCGAGGGCTTTGATGGCGGCGGGTTTTTGATCGGGCGAGAAGCTTTCGAGGGCGGCCAGAACCAGGGCGGTGAGGTCATCCCGCTGTGCGAGTTCCTTCGGGTCGTAAGTCGGAGTGGTGCGGAGCTTGAGACGCTCGAACCAGAGTTGCGCGGGATCAATGTCCCCTGCAATGCTGGTGCACTCGGCCTGCCAGCGGGAGAGATCAGCATGGAGGACGCCGTGGAGTGAAGTCGCGCCGATGAGAGTGAGGCGGACGGCGAGAAGGCGCTCTCCGGCTTCGTGAAGGGCCTCACTCAGGGTGGTGGAAATGAGCGAGGTGAGCTTCTCCTCATCGGCCACCGTGGAGATGTCGAGTTCGAGATGAGACCAGCGGACGACATCGAGCGGGATGTGAGTGTGCGAAGTGACTTCGAGCGCGTCATTGACCTCCACCAGGGAGCAACCTCGTGGGCCGGTCTCGTTGACCTTGCGGCCTTGGATATTCCCGGGATAGACGATCCAGGGATCTTCGCGGATGACTTCGGGCTGATGGATGTGGCCGAGCGCCCAGTATTGGTAGCCCTTCTTTTCAAGATCGGCGAGTGAGCAAGGAGCGTAGGTATCGTGGACGGAGCTGCCAGCGAGGCTGGTGTGGAGGAGGCCAATATTGAAGTGATCGGGCCGGGCATCGGGATAGTTAGCGGCGAGATTCTCCTGCACGCTGGCATTGGCAAATCCTTGTCCGTGAATGGTGACGGGGAGCTTGGGGAAGGAAAAGGTGCCCGGTTTTTTGACGGGGAAGAATTGGACATTCTCCGGCGGTGAGAGAGCTTTCGTGATGACAGAGGCGGCGTCGTGGTTTCCGCTGATGGCAAACACAGGGATGCCTGCAGACTTGAGCCGGAGCATCTGCCGATTGAAGAAGAGGGCGGTGGTGAAATCTTTTAAGTCCCCATCGTAGAGATCGCCGGCGATGAGGACAAAATCGACCTCTTTTTCAAGAGCGAGATCGACGAGGTTTTCGAGAGCCCGGCGGGTCGCTCCGCGGATCGCGGAGACCGGGGCATCGTCATGACGCGAGAGGCCTCGCAGAGGGCTATCGAGATGGAGGTCAGCGGCGTGAATGAAGGTGAACATGTTCGGCCCACCGAGAGTGAAATGAACGAGGACATTCGTCGAGCGATGACTTGTGAGATGGCCGTTTTATCTGAGAAGAGATCCTACTTTTTCGATGACGACCTTTTCACCCATGATGAAGGTGTGATCGGCCTCTACGATTTCGAGGCGAGTCAAGCCAGGGACTTTTCCCCCTTCTACGGTGACGACGCCATCGTGTTCGCCTTGAAAAAAGGAATCAAAGAAGGGGACGCTCTGCCTGCGACCCATGATGACGGAGACATCGTGATTCGCCGAAAATCCGGGGATGTCGCTTTTGACACGCTTGGTTGAGAGGTTCATCCCGCCTGGTCCGAGCGACCACTTCCCGATCAGTGAATCCTCCAGCCAGTCAATGATCTCGCTCCCTTGATTTGGCGGGGCGAGCATGATGATCTTTCCATTGACCCGTTCAGGATACCGGGCGGCAAGGCAACGAAGGACAATGCCGCCCATCGAGTGGGTCACGAAATGTGTCGTCTTTTCCGAGCTGCCTAGCGCCAGAGCGACATCCTCAACGATATGATCAAGCGATTTCCGAAATGAAGGATAGGGAATATTGAGAGTTTCAAATCCCAGTTCATTGAGATGGGAGGAGAGCCCCTCCATCGCCCAAACACTCCGCCAGAGTCCATGCAGAAGAACGACCCGCTCGCCCGCGCCTTCACGGAGTCGGGGACGGTGCCAGGGCAGAGGCGGGATCATGAGCTTGAGGCGATTCATAGGGTTACTGAACCATATCCCGCCGCGCCATGCCAATCGATACGAGTGATCACTTCATCGTCCTGATCGATGAAACACCTTCAAAATCAGAAAGTTCATGATTTATGCTGGCCGCACCCTATTTGATTTGCTTCCTTAATCGCCGTAGGGAGATTTACATCTTCTTGCGCACACATAAACACAATCCATAAATAAAAAACCCGCTTCAGTGATGGAGCGGGTTTTTTCTTGGAAATCAACGAAGGAGAAAACAACTCTCCAGACGCTAGTCCACCTCACCCTGAACCATGACGACAACGCGGCGCGTGTGAGCTTGATCACGGTGCTCAAAGAGAAAGAGGCCCTGCCAGGTTCCCAAGGTCATCTGGTTGTTGATCACCGGAATGACTTCACTGGTGCGAGTGAGAACCATGCGAATGTGAGAGGGCATGTCATCTGGCCCTTCATAGGTGTGAATGAAGTAGGGCGTATCTTCCGGGACGAGGTGGTCGAAAAAGGCGTGCAGATCAGTGCGCGCGCTCGGGTCGGCATTCTCCATGATCACGAGGCTGGCGCTGGTGTGCTGCACGAAGACGGTCACGGTGCCGGTCCTGATCCCTGACTCGGAAACGATCTCTTCGATCTGGCGGGTGATCTCATAGGTGCCTTTTCCCGATGAACTGACGGCGAAACTGGCGGCGTGGCTGGGCATGAGCTGACTTTGGCAGAGGACCAAAAAAAACGTGCAACGAAAAAAATCGCAGCGCGTTTTTTTAGAAATAAATCAGAAACTAAAACGAAGAGGAAAGACCTTAGAACTCACCGCTCTGCTCGTCCTTCTTCTCCTCGCCTGAAGGCGGCGGAGTGAGAGGCTTTTGAACAGGCTCAAAAGAGACGGGAGTTAGATTGGAATCTGGCATCGTGCCGGGACCGGCAGGCCAAAGAAGGATTCCTAGCATCAGAGCCGCATAAGCGACACCTGCGCCAGCGACCCACTTAACGGAGCCGACTTCACGAAACCAAGTGGAAACACGTTCAAAGAAAAGAGAAGTCGACGATCTGTGGAGAAGCTCGCTGCGCTGACGCTCCTGGAATTCCGCGAGGAAGTCCTCGAAGTATCCATCGCGCGGTGTCTCGTAGCGTTTTAGGCTTACGATTTTTCGAACTTGTTCGTCGTAGTTACTCATAGTGGGGTATTATTTTTACAGCTTCCCTAAGTTATTAACTTTCGCAAGCCAATAATTAGCGAATGAACTCTTCTAAATGCCCCTGCAATTGCTGGTGCGCGTAGTAGAGTCTGGAGCGGACGGTTCCTTCCGACACCTTAAGGATCTTGCTGATTTCAGCATGGGAAATCCCTTGGATGTCGAACATAGTAACAACTGCTCTGTGGTCCTCTGACAGCGATTGCATCGCTTCGTTCAATTTTTTTTGAAGTTCGTTTACACCACTTTGGTGGCGGGGATTGGCAGCGTGCCCGATATCGACCATCGCATCGTCGTTCTGAATGCCGGAATCGACGTCATCCAAGCTCCAAGCGGCGCGGCGTTTCCTCTTTTTCAGGAAGTTCAGCGTCATGTTGGTGCCGATGGAGTAAATCCAGGTATAAAAGCTGGATTTCCCGCGAAACCGCTTCAGCGAGCGGTAGGCTTTCGCAAAAATATCCTGCAGGAGGTCGTGCGTGTCCTCTTTGTTCGAGGTCATGTGATAAACCATCCCGTAAAGGCGCGGGCTAAACTTGATGACTAACTCATCGAAAGCCTGGGTATCTCCCGCTTGGGAACGGCGGACAAGCTCGCGGTCAGGATCTAATTTGGGAACGTGCTCTATCGGAGGCTCGGTGGACATTGGAGGTGGTGAAAGGCGGGTGAAGACCTTTCGGACTTTACGATAGAGACAAGTTGTCCCGCTGCACGTTCAATTTCTCTTTAAAGAAGATCTTTTGATGACAACTCCCACCCAGTCGGTCTCGGGCAAGATGAATTTCTCAAGCTCCACCGAAACCTCCAAAACGGGGAATTCATCAAGAATCAACGCGGCGATCTCCTGTGCCAAAGTCTCTAGCAAGTGCCTCTCCCCTGCCCCAGCAATCTCACGGACCCGGTCGGCCACTCCCTTATAATTTACGGTGCCCTCAATACGGTCCCCTTTTGAAAAAGGACCGACCTCAAGGATCAAGTGAGCCCGCAGAGACTGTGGCTCAGCGCGCTCCTCGACCGGCACTCCAATGCGACAGCTCAGTTGCAAGCCGCGGATAATGATCTGATCGCTCATGTGAGAATTGGCGCCCCCGGCTTGGGATTTGTCAGCCACTCGCGAAATTCGCCCAAATGCTCGAAGAGCTGGCTGGGTCCGCTTTTGACCAATTTCTCGACCGAGTCATATCCAGTCGCCACCGCGATAGAGTCAATGCCGCCATGCTGTGCCGTCGCGACATCATGGATCATATCGCCCACAAAAGCGGTAGTGGCGAACTCCAACCCGTGGGTCTTTAGAATATCGCCAATACGCTCCCGTTTATCGATAACTCCGGCGTAAATCGCTTCAAAATGATCATACAGGCCAAAGTCGTGGGCTTGTTCTGTAAAAAGCCCCACGTCCATGCTGGAAAGCACGAAGCACCGGATCCCCTGCTCGCGACACCACGACAACATCTCCCGGGCATGCGGCAGAACCGTGACCCCTTGCGGGGATTCATTAAAAGAAGAGCGGAAGGTATCCTCCAAATCCCCAATCGCCACTCCGGGCAGAACTTCCTCGTAGAACTCAGGGTAAGGAAGCCGGAAACGCAGGCGGAATTCTTCCCGACTCATCGCAGGAACATCGTATCCCGCGAGAACCGTATTGGTGGCATGCAAGGTCGGCGGGAGATCATCGACCAAAGTGCCGGACCAGTCAAAAAGAAGTGAGCGATATTTCATAAGCGGATGGCAATTAGCCGATTGTCAGGCGAAGGGACTTGAGATGCTCTTCGCCCAATTCAGCCTGTAATTTTCGAAGGAGGCCAGGCTTAAGCTGTTCCAGATGGAATCGCATCGCGGGCTGAAGGACCTTGAGAGTCAGGCAACCTTTCCGGATCGAAACCGGCTCGGTCTGCTTTGCGATGAGTTCTCCGGCAAGAGTACTCCAAGCGGCCTTGACTTGTTCCTCTTCGAGACCACCGCGAACCCCAATCGATTCCAGGATGGTTTCGATGTGCGCCGAAGCCTCGGTAATGTTTTTATTGAGATTAAGGGGACGTTTGGCACCCACCCACTGGCCGACAATGTCAGCCCGCATATTTCGCCGGGTGATTTTCTTCTCCTTTTTGGGGTCCGGCTTTCGAGGCATGGTCGCAATCTAGCCTTCGCCACCGTCGTCGCCAATGGCTTCGACAGGACAACCTTCGAGCGCCTCCATACAGAGAGCGGTTTCGTCTTCATTCTCAGGCTGCTTATAGACGTAGGAGTATCCCTCTTCGTCAGAACGCTGAAAATTATCGGGAGCAGTTTCACGACAGAGATCGCAATCAATGCACTGGGAATCGACGTAGAATTTTCCTGCGACGCTTTCTGGATTTTTGTCTTCGAGATCAGCCATGGCTTGTGACCGGACTGTTCTACTCCTCTCCACAAGATGCAAACTCTTTTTCCTTCCTTGATTCTCGCATTGCATGTGTCGCCTTCGGTGATTATCTCTGCCCTGCACTTATGAGTAAGAAGCCGGGCAAGAAGCCTTCCAAGCCAGCCAACGAAGACCAAAATGACTTTTGGGACCTCGGTGACGATGATCTCGACACGGAGCCTGAGGCCGTCAAGGAAGAGGGAACACCGGAAAAAAAAGCCATCTCTATCGAAAAATCACCTACCAAGACTGATTCCGAGGAAAGCCCGGAAGACCTAGAGATCGAGAAAGAAGAGCCTCTCAAGGAAGACCTCCCCCCTGAAAAACCTGCCCCCGAAAAGGCCGAGCGCAAGCTGGTGAGAGTAAGTGGGGGGAATTCCCGGAAAAGGCAGAAAGACGACACTCCCACTTCGACCATCGAAAAAATTAGCCTTTTCGCGGTAGTCGCCTGCCTCATCGGGGCCTTAGTTTGGGGAGTCTCAGCCTTCCTGAACGAAGCCCCACAAGGAGAACTCATCACTTTTAAAGAAGATTACCCCGCCAAAGGCCAGAACGCGACGATCGCCGCTGTGGATACTTGGTGGCGCAAACCGATCCGCACCGGTGACAATGCCGACGCCGGAATCGTCCTCGATGCCAACCTGATCCCCTGCGCCCGCATCAAGCTCATCGACGGTGGCTCTACCATTTTAAGGGTCACCTTCCGCGATGACGAAAAACAATTGGTCGGCGACACCATCAACCTTACTGTCGAAGGCGGAAAATTCGTTAAAAGCGGATCCGATGAAATCGAAATCAACTCCACCGCCGGGTTCAAAAACGCCTCCCGCATCAACGCCTACACGAATGAAGACATTAATCCCTGGTCCCTCGCCATCACCGAACGCGGCACCGGAGAAGAAAGTGGACCACTCGTTAAAGCCAGAATTTCAGCAAAAAGCAGCGAAAAATAAAGACTATGTCCGAAGCCCCGACTCCACTCGTGCCCGCCGAAGGTTGGCACGTCATGCACCTCTTCTACTCCATCGACCATACTCAATGGTCCCTTCTTTCCGATAGCGAACAGCGCCAGGCCAAGACCGAGCTAAGCGAATTGGTCCAGGAAATCCGCTCTCATGAGGATACCCAGCTCCTCGTTTTTGCCGTCGCCACTCCCAAGGCGGACATCGGCTTCATGCTCCTCACGCCCGACCTCCTCGACGCGACCTACTTTGAAAAGCGTCTCAGCCTGGGTCTCGGCCCCGACGTCCTCACTCCCACCTACTCCTACCTCTCCCAAACCGAGCGGTCCGAATACACCACCTCCAGCGAGCAGTATGGCAAGGACACCCTCGTCGGTGAAGAAGGCATGACCGAAGGCAGCGAAGAATACCTCGCCGGGCTCAAGGAATTCGACGACCGCATGGTCCACTACCTCAAGCACCGCATGTATCCCGTCCTTCCCGATTGGCCTGTGCTCTGCTTCTACCCCATGTCCAAACGCCGCGCCGCGCACGACGACTACAATTGGTATTCCCTCGATCACGCCGCCCGCGCCAAACTCATGAAGGGCCACATGAAAACCGGCCGTAGCTACGCTGGTAAAATCCTCCAACTCATCACCGGCTCCACCGGCCTCGATGAACACGAATGGGGCGTCACCCTCCTCGCCAAGGACACGATAGAGATCAAAAATATCGTTTACGAGATGCGCTTCGACGAAGTCTCCGCCCGCTACGGCGAATTCGGCGACTTCTACATCGGCATGCAGCTCCCCCTGAACGAACTCTTCAAACGCATCTGCCTCTAGAAAAATGAAACCCCTTTGGCCGCTCCTCCTTGCGACATTCCTCCTCGCCTCCTGCTCCAAGTATTCAGGCGACTTCCAAACTGCCGCCAAGAACTTCAAGCCGGAAGCCGTCCCCCTCACCCCTGCCGGCCCCTGGAAAGGCACCTGGAAAAGCGAAGTAAACGGCCACACCGGCCCCCTTTGGTGCCTTGTTTCGCAGGACAAAAAAGACCTCACAATCTGGAACTTCCGCTACCGCGCTGGCTGGGGCATCTTAAAATTCGGAGACTACAATCACCCCGTCAAGACCAAGCTCACCGGCAATCGCAAGCTCCCCTTGCAGGGAGAAATGACCCTTCCCAACAACTTCGGCACCTACAAGGTTATCGGCACCCTCACCCCGGAAAATTTCAAAGTCCGCTACAACGGCAACGGTGACAAGGGCACCATGACCCTCACCCGCCCAAAGGCTCGGAAACAGGCCGAAAATTAGGTCAAGTCCTAAAATTATTGCCAAACGCGCCAGCGAAAGATGGCGTGGTGCCCTCGCCACTTATCCACAAGGACCAGCCCACGCTGATCAATTCACAAAGGTCCTCAGAGAGGAGCGGCGAGGCCGCCAAAGCTCCCGTATTGGCCAAAGGCCAAACTCATACCAGCCCCACCCATCGGGTGCGCTTTCCAAGATCGACCTCCCCGTTCGCTGAAGGCGAACCTCATCAGCCGCGGCCAAGATCAATCACACCAGGGCTCAATCGCTCGTAAATCAACCACCGAATCACGCTCTTCCCGCGATTCAAAAAGATACAAAGCATACCCTCCGTGCCCCCCTCCGCAATACTTCCGCGCGACACTCCCCGCCACTTCCGGTAACTCATCCATCCCCTCCACCAGCTGCACCTCATAAGACAGCGCAATCGCCTCAGCCAACTTCCCAATCGATTCCTCCATCACCGCCTCCCGCGCCCTCGCTCCCGCCTTCTCAACCAAATCATAGTCCCGCTCAAACCCCACTGACCCCGGCGTATCATGCTGACTTCCCGTCCAAAGCAAGCCCATCTTCCCCGCTAAAAACGACCCATCCCTTTTAAAGTCCAACCTCGGTCGCGGCCCACTCTTCCACACACAAACCCCCGTCTCCCGAATCACCGCCGGATCCTGCCATCCCACTCCCAGATCCAACTCCGCCTGCACCGGATCGCGACCATTCAAAAGAGCCCAAGCCCCGCTTCCCCCCAGTCCCGCCTTCTGCTCATAAGACCAGTTCTTCAAACTCACCTTCGGCGAAATCGCACAATTCACAATAAACCCACCCTCCCGTGCATGCGCCGGCACATCCAGCCACCCGCCCCCAAAATCGACCCGCAAAGGAGCCTCCACCTGCCCACTCACCCGATTCCGAATCTCCGTCGTCGAAACCGGCTCAAACCTCGGCGGCGTCTTCGGCAAAATCACATACCGACATCCCAACTCCGCACAAAGCGCCTCCTTCAGCTCCCCATACTGATCATCCTCCGTCACCGCCAAAATATCCGGCCTAAGCTCCCGAAAGAGCGGCTCAAAATCCAGCCCCTTCACCTCACCACTCCCCGCCACCACCGCATCCACCATCCCCAGCGACTGCAAAAGCGCCACCTTATGATCGTCCGGCAACGATGGCTGCCGCTCCTTATGCTTCCACAAAATATCCTCATTCGCAAAGGACACCATCAAATGATCCCCCAATGCCCGCGCCTCCTCAAAAAACTGAAGATGCCCCGCATGCAAAATATCATAACAACCAGAAACAAAAACTCGAACCATCGTCCCAAGATTCAATCACGCCTCCCCCGCTCCACAAGTCATTACCACCACAAGCTTGTCGGAGTTGGCCATTGCCCCCCCCCGCGAGAAAGCTAAGAGAAAATGCCAAAAGCTAAAGCCATCGTTCGTTAGCCTTCTCATTTTTGCGATTCCCTAAAACGCCCTC
>JBLHUR010000038.1:0-40911 GCA_047629805.1 Akkermansiaceae bacterium
GAAGCCGACGCCGCCTTCGAGAGTCCAGCCGGAGAGGTCGATTTCGGTGTTCTCGTTGTTGTGGATGCGGATGAATTCCTCTTCTTGGTTGCCGCTGGAGGGGCTGGTTTCGACTTCGGCGATGGTTAGATTGGGCGCGCTGGTTTGGCTGGAGGGGATGAGGGAATTGTAGTTGTTGAAGAGGACGCTGCGGCGGCTGTTGAGGTAGCTGTTGATCGAGTTGAGGTTGCTGCTCAGCGGGGGGGATGCGGGGGTGATGATGTCTTGGACGAGTTGTTCGAGGATGCGCTCGTTCGCGGGAGTGGAGGAGGGTTGGAGGACTTCGTCCATCAAGGTTCGGAGGCGGCGCAGGTAGATGCGCTGGGTCACGGGTTCTTCAAAGATGACATCGTAGAGGATGTTCCATTGGTTGGCGTTTTGCTTTTTGTGTTCTTCGTCTCCGAAGAAGGGATGGGGGAGGTGGGTGCCGCCATCGCCGCGAACTCCGAAGGTGAAGTCCTTGTCCCAGGGGAGGAGACGCCAGCGGCAGTCACCGCGGGTATCGAAATACATGTAGAAGTTTTTGCGGAGGTCATCGGCATCTTGGATGATGGCACGCGAGGCGAGGTAGTTGATGACTTGGGGGAGATCGAGATTGTCGATGACCCACTGACGACGCTGATCTGAGGTGGGGAGCTTGAGTCCGGCGACGAGGTCGACGGCGGAGTCGATGTTGCGCTCATCGCCGATCTTCTTTTCGATGCCGGTGGTGGTGTCGAAGAAGACGGGATTGAGATTGCTGCGTTGAACGAACTTGTAGAGGTCGCCATCGCGGTCGTAGCCGTTGCGGTCGAGGAAATCGTCGTCGACTTGTTCGATGGCGACGCCGACGCGGTCGTTCCCTCCGTTGACGCGCATTTGCCAGAGGTAGGTGAGGCAGGCTTCGTTGCCGGCGAGGCGGTGGGTATCGAAGCCCATTTGTTGGCGGACGTAGGTGCTGTCGGCGCCGTTTGCGTTCATGTTGATCTCGCCGACGGAGGACATTTCCTCGTTCACGTAGAATGAGTCGCCTTTATTAAAGTCGAACTTTTGCGAGATGGAGCCGTTGGTCGAGCCTCCACGTTGGCGGACGTAGATGTTGTCGTAGAAACGTCCAAGGAAAAATACGGAGGCGCGTGCGCCGCTGCGGTTATGACTTGAGGAGACGTTTTGGGTGAACCATTGGAGGATGGGCATGTCGGAGGTGACCCCGGGATCGCGGGTGACGGTGCCGAAATATTGTGCCGATTGATTGGAGCCGGTTTGATCGAGGAAGGCGGGGGCGAGGGAGGAGTTGGCGGAGGTGTCATCGGCGGTGACGAACCAGCGGACCATGTCTTCCTGGCCGTAAGCGGAAGCGGGGATGGTGGCGGTGTAAACTGAGTCTCCGGCGATGGCGTCGTCGCCGCTGCCGTTGTCGAGCATGATGAGTTCCGAGGTGCTGCCGTATTGAACGCGGTAGGAAAGGGTGACGTCATCGATCGCGACGAGGCGTGGCGAAACGGAGGCGGTGACGATGATGTTTTGGGTCTCGGAGGGTTGCTCCGGGGTGTGGGCGACTTCGATAATTTCCGGTCCAGGATTGGCGGCTCCTCCGGTGTTGAGGCTACCCGGGGTGGCAACGCTGAGGTAGCCGATGGAAAGTGGTCCGCTGGGTGCGGCGGTGGCAGTGAGGGAGGCATCGGCGAGCAAGTCGCTGCTACTGTCTGACCGATTCAAACTGTGAATGGCGAGGACGTTTTGTCCGTTTTGGAGGCTGGAGAGGAAGGTTGAGACGTCGATGGTTTCGAGGTTGTTATTTTCGTCGACGTTTTGAGTGGCGGTGCTGTTCCAGGTTGGGTTGGCGGGGGCGTTGCGCACTGCAATTTCTGTTCCGTTGAGGTAGGCGTAGAAGCCATCGTCGTAGCGGATGGTGAGGCTGAGTTGGGCGAGGGCGGCGGCGTCCGTGATGTCGAAGGGGATGCGGATGTAGGCCGAGGTTCCGATGTTGCGGAGTTCACTTTCGATATCGATATCGATGAATGGGTTATAATCATTTCCTCCGTCGAAGCCGACGCCGGTTCCGGTTTCGGGGGTGAGCCAAGTGGCATTAGTGGCAAAGGAGGCGGCGGTCCAGGTGAGCCCGAGAGAGCTGTCTTTAGGAATGAAAACCTCGGCATTACTGTTCTCGGTCAGGTTGCTTGAGGGGCCGCTTTCGGCGAAAGTGCCGTAGGAGATGTCGCTGAACTGGCTGGGATAGCTTGGGTTGAACTCGCTTTTTACGGTCGTGCCATCGGGCATGACGAGGCCGAGGTATTCGCCGCCGGTGGTGAGTTTGAAGTTGGTGTGGAGGAAGCCGCCGGCGTCAAGGTGGTCATCGGTGTTTTGGCCGGATGCGAAAACGAGGAGGTATTCATTTTGTGCAAGTGAGGTTCCGTTTGGGAATTCCCACTTGTTCAGGTTTCCGCTGGAGTCGGTGAGATACCAGCCGTTGAGATCGATCGATCCGGGGCCGGCGTTGAAGAGTTCGATCCAGTCGGAGGAGTTGCCGTCGCCGTCGTCGAGGGAATTGCTATTGCTGGCGACGAACTCGTTGATGCGGACACCGGAATTGGGAATGGCGTCGCCGACGAGGGCGTTGAGATTGATGGTGATGACTGGGTTGAGGGCGTCGCTGCTGGTGATTTTCAGCTGGGCCGAGAAGATGCCGTCGTTGCCCATGGGATCGACTTGGATAGTGAAGGGGCCGGTGCTGAGGGGGGCGATGGTGGCAGGGGAGCTTGTGAGCGAGAAGTTGGCGGCGTTGTTTCCGCTGATGGAGACGTCGGTGATGTTTAAAGTCTGACCACCGCCGATGTTGTTGACGGTGAATTGTCCGCTTTGAATTCCGGCACCGGTCGGGAAGGACCCAAGGTCAAAGAAGGTGGCGGCGGAGATGCGTGGATCGTGAATGAAGCCGCTGAGTGAGACCGAAACGGAAGCTTGGGAGGGGTCGTTGGTGGTGAAGTTCAACGAGGCGCTGATCGATCCGGTGAGTCCGGTGGGATTGAAGGAGATCTGAATGGTGTCGCTCGTACCCGCCGCGATGCTGGTGGGGGAGGTGAGAATTGAAAAAGCGGGGGCATTTGTTCCGCTGAAAGTGGGAGTGGAAAGGGTAAGGATTTGGCTGGCACCGAGGTTGGTGAGGGGGACTCCGATGGTTTGGACGGAGCCATCGAGTTCGAGATTGAGGGAGGACGTAACCTGAAGAAGAGGATCGATTGGGGGCACGCTGTCTTCAAAAGCGATCTCGCCGAGGCCGACGCGGTCACCGCCGGGAGTTCCGCCCTGAAGGCCGCGCCAGTTGTCGGTGAAGGTCAGTTCAAGGTATCTGGCGGTGACGGTTTGGCTGAAGGAGTGGGAGTCACGAGTGGTGGGCGTGAAGGCGGCGTCGAAGGAGGGAGAGTAGGTGATGGAGGTCCCGAAGTTGCTGGAGCCTTCGATGCTGGTGGCGAAGCGGAGGGTGAAGTCTTTTCCGCCATTGGTGTTGCCGCTGGCGTATCCCCAGGTGCTAATTTCGTTGAGGGACCGGTTGGCTCCGAGATCTATGATGAGGACAGGGGCGGGGATGCCGTTGTCGTAGTAATCTCCGCTGCCATTGGGAGCGTTGGTGACCCAGGTGTGGCTTGCTCCGCCGCCGATACTGTTGTGTGGTTCGGTTGCGGAGTATCCGGAGTTAGCGCCTTGGATGAGATTGGAGACAGCGTAGAGATCAGAACTCGAGCTGGTGATCGAAGAGATGGTGTGGAAGTCGGCAGAGTGAGCGAAGGTGGCGAGGCCGAGAGAGAAGAAAAGGTGTGGGAGAATTTTCATAGACGAAATGGGGGGGTGTGAAAGTGCTTTTTGATTATTGTTAATGGTAATTAGCAATTTCGATGATTGCGAGCAAGGCGCAATGTAATGAATGAGTTTCATCACTCGGGAGATTCGAAATATGCCGAGAAAAACGACCCTCGTCTATTGTTCGCCTTCGTGCAGAGAGGTGTTGCTAAAAGTAATTCCGGTTCCGGCTCCGAGGTTGGCTTTGAGAAAGGATCCCTCCAGGACCGCGACGAGAGGGATTTTAGATTGGTGGTGTGACGAGAGTTGGGCTTCGAGGTGACTTTCTTTCAGCTTTGTTCCTGACGGTAAGTTCTTCTTGAGTGAGGCGTAGAGGTCACAAGTTCGGTATCCGGGGGAGAGGATGGGCTGGCCGGCGGCAGCTCCGAGGATGGCTTTGGGAGTTTCAAGATGCCCCAGGTGGTAATTTCTCTGAAGAAGGTAGTAAGGCCCGTTTCCGAGTTGGCAGTCGCGGAGGTGGGTGATCTGCTCTTCGGGGAGTTCAGGCTTCGGTGTGACGATGAGGTAGAGTCCGCCGCCGGGTTCCGGACCTCTGACAAAGTCGATCCTTGGTGTGTTGCCGTAGCTTTCGAGATCGAACGCCGAGAGAGCTTCGGAGAGGTGCTCGATTTCGGGGCCCACCATCCCGCCTTCGGGAGGGAGAAAGCCGAAGCCGTTGGCGAGCGCGGCCATTTCGTAGAGGAACTGGGTGCGCGTGCTTCTTGGTGAAATTTGCCCTGCTTGCACGGTTTGAAATCCCATGATGTGAGCTTCTTGAATCATGGTGGCAAGAACTCCGTGCGGTGTTCCGGCATCGGAGGTCACGATGATTCCGTGTTGGTTGGCTTCAGTCGCGAGGGTCAGGCCGACGGCGACATCGACGCGGGCATCGGTGAGGATGACATGGGCATGGCATTCGATCGCCATGAGCGCGGCTTCGGCTGCGACGGGAATGTTGCCACAGGCTTCTACGAAAACATCGATCGGTTCCTCTTTGAGTTTCGCTTCAAGTTCTTCAAGTTGGCCTTCGCATTGCCAGGCAAGGTCCATTCCATCCGTCGCTTCTACTTGGAAAGCGATTCCTTGGGCGCTTGATGTCGATCCGGATAGACCGACTCGTAGGGGAATGTCCAACATGTGAATATCCTAGGTGAAAAAAACACGACGAGAGAGCGCGAATTTAGAGTTGAGCCATTTTAAGGGCTGCTGCTTTGGTGACGCCGCGTTCTCGCAAAGTGGTGATTGCGAGAGCGTCGTGACGTTTCGCGAGCCGTTGGCCTGAGTCATCAAGAATGAGGCGGTGATGAAGATAAATTGGCTCCGGGAGTTTGAGGAGCTTTTGGAGAACACGATGCACGTGGGCTGAGGAAAGGAGGTCTTCTCCTCGGGTGACGTGGGTGATTTTCTGCGCCGCATCGTCCACCGTGACCGCGAGGTGGTAGGAGGTGCCGATGTCTTTTCGGGCAAGAATGACGTCACCGAGGAGATCGGGAATCACAGGGACGTTCCCGTGTTTTTCGTCATGGAAAGTCAGTTTGCCTACGAGCTCTGCTGCCTTGCGAGTGTCGAGCCGCCAGGCGGGTTCGCGGTTCCGGGGAACTTGCGCGAGGTCCCGACAGGTCCCTGGATAAAGAGCTCCCTCGGGGCCTTGGGGGGCATTGGTGAGTTGCGCGAGTTCGGTCTCGATTTCCCGGCGCGTGCAGTAGCAAGGATACACCACGTCCATCGCCTTGAGTTGGTCCAAGGCCGCTTGATAATGTTCAAGACGGTCGAGTTGTTTCCATGGCTCGTCATCCCATGTAAAGCCCAGCCATTGGAGATCTTCGAGAATGCCTTCGTAGTATTCCGGCCTCACGCGGGTGTGGTCGATGTCTTCGAAACGAAGCAAGAAACGTCCGCCATCTGCGCGTGCCAAATCGTGTGCCACCTTGGCCGCGTAGGCGTGGCCGAGGTGGAGTCGGCCGGTGGGGCTGGGGGCGAAGCGGGTGATCATCCTGAAGGTTTGGAAAGATTAGCGCGATGGCGAGGTGTCGTCGATTTATCTGAACGAAAGGAAGACTCGCGTGCTGCCCTCGCGCCCGCTTTCCTAGAAACATGAGCGATGAGATCTTCATGAGGCCCATCGGGCGGGTCGAGAGCTGCTTCGGCGAAAAATTCGGCACGCCGAGGCAAAGCGGGATCGTGCCCGAGGCGAAGGGACGTGTGGTCTTTTCTGACGAGGTGCCCGCTGGAGCGTGTCGTGGCTTGGAGGAATTTAGCCACGTGTGGATTGTTTTTCTTTTTGATCAAGTGGAGGAAAGAGAGACGCGTTGGTTTGTCCGCCCGCCACGACTCGGGGGGAATGAAAAGAAGGGCGTTTTTGCGACCCGCTCGCCCTTTCGCCCGAATCGGATCGGGCTCTCGTTGGTGACCTTGGATGCAGTCTCTGATGATGCGCTGGAAGTGAGCGGGCTGGATTTAGTCGATGGCACGGTGGTGCTCGATATCAAACCTTACCTTCCTTATGTAGAATCGGTAACGGATGCCAAGGGAGGCTTTGCGAAGGAGGCTCCGAGGGAACTGGAGGTGGAATTTTCTGATGAGATACGGGTGGGATTCAGTGAGGAAGAGTTGGCGCTTATCACGCGAGTTTTGGCGGTCGATCCTCGTCCGGCTTATCATGATGACGAGGAGCGAATCTACGGCTGCCTGATCGCTGGATACAATGTGAAGTGGCAGGTGCGCCGGGACCGTGTGATCGTTCTTTCCAGTGATCCTCTCATCCGCTAACCACGGGCATGAACTTTGACTTCGAGAGTGAGCAGTCGGTTGACTTTCAAAGCGACCTCTTCTTCATGAGCCAAGCCTTGCGTGAAGCGAGTCGGGCCTACGAAGTGGGGGAGGTTCCGATCGGCGCGGTCATCGTGCGCGATGGGCAAGTGATTGCGCGCGGTTGGAATCAGGTGGAGACACTCAAGGACGCCACAGCACATGCCGAGATGCTCGCGCTCACTTCCGCGCAAGCTGCCTACGGCGATTGGCGGCTCGAGGGATCGACTCTCTATGTCACGAAAGAGCCCTGCCCGATGTGCGCGGGCGCGATTGTTCATTGTCGTCCGGATCGCGTCGTCTATGGCGCGCTGGATCCCAAAGGAGGGGCGGCTGGAGGATGGATTAATCTGCTCCAAAGTAACCCGCCGCTGAACCATCGCTGTGAAATCACGATGGGCGTGATGGAGGATGAATGCGTGGGGATGCTGAAGAGTTTTTTTAAGGAAGCGCGCGAGAAAAAAGCGGCATTGAAAGCGGCTCAAGTTCCGCCTTCAGAGTGATCCTGTAATTGTAGTAATTACTCGCACCGGGGAGGCTTTCATCTCTGGCTTTTATTTCGCGGGTCCTAAGCACCCTCCCGTGAGATCGCTTATTTCAGCAGGCCTTCTACTTGCGGCCCCTGTATGATTGCAGGCAATCAGCGCATCCGTGCGTGAATGGACTGCCCGCGGGGGCAAAACGATTGAGGCGGAATTCGTTAGCGTCACGGTATCATCCCCAGACCCAGTCCACCATATCAGGCAGGTTGTCGTGTTTTTTTGAGGTTCATTGTGATCGCTTTTGGTAATCTAAATTGGACAGGCTCTACCTAATGAAGTTGGGGTCTTGGCGGTGAGTGTAGTCGGGGAAGTGGAGTTCTAGGGAGTGGGTGCTGGGGGTCGATTTGGGGGGGATGGGGAAGAGGGTGGTCTTGTTTTCGAGGGAGTGGTCGGTGAAGGCGTGGAGGAAGTTAAGGAGGTCGGTGATTTCTTCGTCGGTAAGACCGAGGTCGCCTAGGTCATCGTGGTTGACGGTTTTGGGGTAGTCGGTGACGCCCCAGCGTGCGGGTTCCAGGTCGCGTTTGTTGTAGAATTCGAGGACTTCACGGAGGGTGGCGATGGAGCCGTTGTGGAGGTATGGGGCGGTGAGGGCGACGTTGCGGAGGCTGGGAGCTCGGAATTTGCCGAGGTCAGCGGGGTCGTTGGTGACGGCGAAGAGACCGGGGTCTTTTTTGCCGAGGGCGGGGGCGCCTAGATTATCGTAGCCGAAGTCGGAGAGGAGGGGCTGGGACCAATTTTGGGGTTCGAGGAAATGGCAGTCGGCGCAGGCGGCGGAGGTGCGGTAGATTTCGAGGCCGCGTTTTTGGGAGAGATTGAGGGCGTTCTTGTCGCCGGCCTGGTAGCGGTCGAAGGGGGAGTCGAAGGGACGGAAGGAGGGGGATTTGAGAAATTCGACGAGGGCGCGGGAGGCTTGGTAGATGAGTTTCTCGTCGGTTTGAGCTGAGGGAGGGAAGTAAGTGGTTTTGCGGAGTCTTGAGGCGAGTTCGGCCTTGTCTTTGAGGTTCATTTCGTGGGCCTCGAAGAAGGGCTGGCTGACTTGGGCGAAGAGATCTTTGGCCCGGCCATCTTGGAAGAGGCCGCCTTCCCAGGCGAAGATTTCGGTTCCGTTGGGGAGGAGGATGTCTTCGTAGGCGAAGGGTGGAATAAGGGCCGCATACATGAGGGAGGGGGCGTTGCGAGTGCCTTTGAGGCTGGGGTTGGCTCCCGGGGAAACGCGGCGGGGGTCGGCGAAGGCGTGGTTGGGATTGTGGCAGGTGAGGCAGGATTGGCCGAGGGGATTTGAAAGGGTGGAGTCGGTGAAGATAAAACGCCCGATCTTGGCAAGATCGGGCGTGGTTTGAGCTGAGGCTGCGGCTCCGCAAGTCAAGAAGATGAGGAGGCGGAGAAGCATTTTAGGGGAGCGTAAAAAAGGCTCTTAGCCTCTCTAGCGGTGGGTAAGGAGAAGAGGCTAAGAGCCTTTTCTCCTTTGGGGATATGCGTTACCTACTTTTTCTTGGTGCCGAATTTGGCTTCGAAGTCGTGGAGGAGGTTGTGGAGGGCTTTGACGTTGGCTACGTCAGTGGACTGCTTGCACTTCATGGCAGTAACGATGACTTTGTGGCAGAGGGTGAGCTTTGCGAGGTAGGCCTTTTGGTCTGCTTCGTCGGGCTTGAGGCGCTGGGCGAGGAAGTAGTTGAGGACGGTGTCTTGGAGGGACTGGGCGTGGGACTCCTTGTTCATGATCCAGCGGGTGAGCTGGTGCGCGTTTTTGGCGGGGTCTTTTGAGAGCTCGATGATTTGCGCGGAGGCCTTTTCGATGGTCTCGAAGTCGGTGTGCATTTTTTCGATGACGTTGTCGTCAGCGTAGATACCGCAGGGGATTTGGCAGTGAGCTGAGATGGTGGCGGGAGCGAGGAAGGAGAGTGCGCAGAGAGCGAAAATGGATTTTTTCATGTCGGGAGGAGGTTAGCTGATGAAGATGAGGGTGCAAGGGGCGAAAAAACCTCTGGGCTTGTGAGCGCGGAGGCTTGAGATTTTTGGCTATGTGACCGGGACGGTCACGCCACGTTGGGCGGAAATTTCCTTGGGGTCTCCGCCGGAGTTCTTGCCGGCGGAGGCGATGCCGTTTTCGGCTCCTTTTTTATCTTTGTAGCCCTGTGACGGCATGATGATTTTGCCGTTGCTTGCTTTAAGGCGAAGGTGGGTTTTTTCGCTTTAGAAGAGGTCGGATATCGTTGTTTAAGAATTCACAACTTAGAGAAAGCAATTTTGCTCAGTTGTCAGGAAAAACTTTGCTGAAGTTGGTGGAGAAAGATGGCGGAGGCGGAGGCAACGTTGAGGGAATCGACGGAGCGGGCCATGGGAAGGTGAACGAGGTGGTGGCAGAGGGCTTCGATCTCGGGGGTGAGGCCGAAGTCTTCGGGGCCGAGGAGGAGGGCGGGTTTTTCGGGGGTTGCGGGGAGGTTTTGGAGGGGGACGGAATTGGGGGAGAGGGAGGTGCCGATGAGGGTGTGGGTTTGTTTGAGCTGGAGGAGGTCGGCGAGGAGATCGGGCGATTGGCGGACGGGGAGGCGGAAGAGGTTGCCGGCGGAGGCGCGGATCGCTTTGGCGTTGTAAGGGGAGGCCCCTTTGCCGAGGAGGATGCCGGAGCCGCCGAGGGCGGCGGTGTTGCGGATGATGGTGCCGAGGTTTCCGGGGTCGGCGATTTCGGGGAGGATGACGAGGGTTCCTTTTTGTTTTTGGAGGTCTTGGAGAGGGGGATTGCTGGGTTTTCTGGCGATGGCGAGGTGGCCGCGGTGGAAGTGGAAGCCTAGGAGGTTGGAGGCTTCTTCTCGGGAGAGGTCGGTGCCGATTTTCAGTTCCTTTTCGATGAGGTAGGAGGAGTCTTTGAGGCGGGAGACGGGGAGGTGGCCTTCAACGATAAAGTGGGTTGGGGTTTCTCGTTTTTGGAGGAGGGATTTCCAGTTGGGTTGGTTGATCATGGGGAAGTCTCACGCAGAGCAGCGGAGCAGCAGAGCTTGGTTGATTAGGTGTCTCACGCAGAGGTTTTTGGGTGGTTGAAGGGGCTTGGTTGGGGCACTCAGACTGAAGTCCAAGCTCCGTAGCTTAGGCTCTGTTTGGTTATGGGGTTGGGCGGACTTGGCAGGCTTTTTTGATTTGGGGCCAGGTGAAGTCTTTGGTGAGCATGTTGGCTAGGAAGGGGTCTTTTTTACTAAGGGTGTTGGCTTTGATGAGGTTTTGGGGGGTGGTAAGGCGGGAGAAGAGGTGGTGTTTGATTTTTGATTTTGGGGTGGTTTTTTTGCCGTAGCCGTTGGGTTGGTTGGCGGACCAGGAGGTTACGGTGGTTGGGGTTTGGGAGAGGTAGACGACGAGGTGTCCGCGTTCCTTGGCGCCGATGGCATCGGTCCACCACATTTTGAGGAAGTCACCGGGTTGGGCGTGTGAGTAAGAGGTGAAGTTGACTCCACATTCGAGGTCGGTGAAGAGCTTGGCAGTCCCGGGGCCGTTGGCGTTCCAGCGGCCGAATATTTCTTCGCCGTCTTGGACGCCTAGGTTTGCGTAGCGGGTGAGTTTGTTCTCGGGGAGCTTGAGTTGGTTGAGAACTCGGAGGAAGACGAGGTAGGTGGCGCCGGAGCAGAAGGATTTTCCGCAGGCTTTGGTGTCTTGGTGGATGATGCCGCTTTTTAGGGTGACGCTGGCGGCGAGGCGGTCGACGGCGGCTTGGGAGGCTTCGTAGCCGCCGCCGGGAGGCATGGATTTTAGGGCGGCGAGGATGGCGGGGTTGGTGTCGATTTTTGCTGCCGGAGAGGTGGCGACTTGGGCGCAGGAGGGGAGGGCGATGCAGGTCGCAAGAATTAGGAAGGGGCGCAATAAAGACATTTTAGGGAGAGGCTGGAATGAGCTGAAGCAATTTCTGAGGGAGTTCATCGTCACACCAAAAGAATGCCAAACTTCGACGAGGGTTTTACTCGCTGGATCGAGATCTGTGGCGGGGAGATCACAAATCTTATAAAAGTAGCGGTCGATCAGATCGGAGTGACCCATCTTGGGCTACTCTAGTAACCGAGCCATGGACCAAGCCATTTTTCGGTTTCTTCGAGGGACATTTCTTTGCGGGTGGCGTAGTCCTTGAGTTGGTCCTTTTGGAGGTCGTTGATTTGGAAGTAGTGGGCGTCGGGGTGCGAGAGGTAGAGGCCACAGACGGCGGAGCCGGGGTGCATGGCTTGGGATTCGGTGAGTTTGACGCCGGTTTCTTCGGTGGCGTTTAAGAGGCTGAAGAGGGCGGGTTTTTCGGTGTGGTCGGGTTGGCTGGGGTAGCCGGGGGCGGGGCGGATGCCTTGGTATTTTTCGTGGATGAGCTCGGTGTGCGTGAACTGGCCGGGGCGCTCGATGCCCCAAGAGATGCGGGCACGGTGGTGGAGGAGCTCGGCGAAGGCTTCGGCGAAGCGGTCGGCGAGGGCTTGGACCATGAGGGCTTCGTCGATGTCGTTTTTTTCGCGGAGTTCGGCGGCCCATTCGTCGGCGCCGTGGATGCCTACTACGAAGCCGCCTAGGTGGTCGTTTTCTGGGGCTACGTAATCGCTGAGGGCGTAGTTTGGTTTGCCGCTGCTCTTTTCTTGTTGTTGGCGGAGGGTGCGGAAGGTGGTGTTTTGTTCTGGGAGGTGGATGTCGTCTCCCTTGGCGTGGGCTGGGAAGAAGCCGTAGATGCCGCTGGCGGTGAATTTTTTATTGGCGATGATTTTTTCTAGGAGTTCTTGTGCTTCTAGGTAGAGCTCTTTTGCGACTTTCGCTCCTTCTTTGTTGCGGGTTTTTAGGGTTTCGGTTTCGTAGTCCCAGACCCCGCGGAGTTCGTAGGTGTGGAAGAAGGGGGTCCAGTCGATGTAGTTGGCGAGTTCGCGGAGGGACTGGGATTTGATGGTGCGGGTACTGGTGAATTCGGGGACGGGTGGGGTGTATTTTTCCCAGTCGATTTTGACTTTGTTGGCTTGGGCTTTTTTGAGGGAGATGGTGGGTTTTTTGGGGCCGGCGGCGTGTTTTTCGCGGGCTTCCTGGTGTTTGATTTCGTTTTTGGCGATGTAGGCGTCGCGTTTTTCGACGGAGAGGAGGGAGGTGGTGACGGGGACGGAGCGGGAGGCATCGAGGACGTGGACGAGGGGGCCGCTGTAGTGTTCTGCAATTTTGATGGCGGTGTGAGCGGCGCTGGTGGTGGCTCCACCGATGAGGATGGGGATGCTGCGTTTTCCGTAGCCGCGTTTTTCGGCCTGCTTGGCGACGGTGATCATTTCGTCGAGGGAGGGGGTGATAAGGCCGGAGAGGCCGATGATGTCGGCGTTGTGCTCTTCGACGGCATCGAGGATCTTTTCGCAGGGAACCATGACTCCCATGTCGACGACGTCAAAGCCGTTGCAGGTGAGGACGACGCCGACGATGTTTTTGCCGATGTCGTGGACGTCGCCTTTGACGGTGGCCATGATGACTTTACCATTGGAGAAGGTTTTGGCGGCTTGTTTACGGGCGTCGGCTTTGGAGAGGGCGGGGTCGATCTCGCAGAGGTTAAGAGCCTCTGCGACGATTTTTTCTTCGCGCTCTTTTTCCATGAGGGGTTCGAGCCAAGCTACGGACTTTTTCATGACGCGGGCGGATTTGACGACTTGGGGGAGGAACATTTTCCCGGCTCCGAAGAGGTCTCCCACGATGCCCATGCCGTCCATGAGGGGGCCTTCGATGACGGTTAAGGGTTTCTTATACTTGGTGAGGGCTTCTTCGGTGTCGGCGTCGATGAACTTGTCGATGCCTTTGAGGAGGGAGTGCTCTAGGCGTTTTTCTACTGAGGCTTCGCGCCAGGTGAGGTCTTCGGCGAGTTTTTTGGCGCCTTGGCCTTTGAATTCTTCAGCGAGGTCGAGGAGACGTTCGGTGGCTCCGTCGTCTTTGTTGAGGAGGACGTCTTCGACTGCGGTGAGGAGGTGCTTTGGGATCTGGTCGTAGACCTCGAGCATGCCGGCGTTGACGATGCCCATGTCCATGCCTGCTTGGGTGGCGTGGTAGAGGAAGGCGGAGTGCATCGCTTCGCGGACGGCGTTGTTTCCACGGAAGGAGAAGGAGATGTTTGAGACGCCGCCGGAGACTTTTGCGAAGGGGAGGTTTTCTTTGATCCAGCGGGTGGCGTTGATGAAGTCGAGGGCGTAGTTGTTGTGCTCATCGATGCCGGTGGCGACGGTGAGGATGTTGGGGTCGAAGATGATGTCTTCGGGGGGGAAGCCGACTTCGTCGACGAGGATGTCGTAGGCGCGTTTGCAGATGCGGCATTTGTCTTCGTAGGTGGCAGCTTGTCCTTGTTCGTCGAAAGCCATGATGACGGCAGCGGCTCCGTAGTTGAGGACGTGACTGGCGTATTTTTTGAAGATTTCTTCGCCTTCTTTGAGAGAAATGGAGTTGACGATGCCTTTGCCTTGGAGGTGCTTGAGACCTTCTTCAATGATCTCCCATTTTGAGGAATCGACCATGATGGGGACGGCTTGGATGTCGGGCTCGGCTTGGATGAGGTCGAGGAATTTCGCCATCATGACTTTGCCGTCGATGAGGCCGTCGTCGAAGCAGATGTCGATGACGTTGGCTCCGTTAACGACTTGTTGGCGGGCGACTTCGAGGGCTTCTTCGAGTTTGTCCTGCTGGATGAGTTTACGGAAGCGGGGAGAGCCGGCGACGTTGGTGCGTTCCCCGATCATGAGGAAGTTTTTGTCGGGGGTGTGGTTGTAGATTTCGGTGCCGGAAAGGCGGAGGAGACGTGGGATGGTGGACATGAGAGAGAAATGGACGAATGAACAATTGCGGAATGGACGATTTAGCTTGCTTGGGGGAGGGTGGTTGAGAAGTGAGCGGGATGGTCAGGCCACGGTAGGAATTTCGCGGGGGGCTTTGCCCTGGACGGATTTGGCGATGGCGGCGATGTGTTCCGGGGTGTTGCCGCAGCAGCCACCAGCTAGGTTGAGGAGGCCGGAGTCGGCGAAGCCGGCGATGTAGTCGTGCATGTGGCTGGGCTCTAGGTCGAAGCCGGTAGCGGCGAGGGGATTGGGGAGGCCCGCGTTGGGGTAACAGCTGATGTGGGTGGTGGCGGCTTTGCCGAGGTCGCGGAGGAAGGGCTCCATTAAATCCGGCCCTAATGAGCAATTAAGGCCGATGGCGAGGGGATTGATGTGGGCGAAAGTGTTCCAGAGAGCTTCGACTTTTTGGGCGGAGATCATGGTTTCGCCTCCGCGGCCGACGGCGGCGGAGATGATGACGGGGATTTTTGTTCCGGATTCCCTGATGGCGACGAGGGCGGCCTTGGCGTTGAGGGAGTCGAAGATGGTTTCGACCATGAGGATGTCGCAGTTGGCTTCGATGAGGGCGTCGATTTGGTGGCGATAGGTTTGTTTGACCTGATCGAAGGTTACGGCACGGAAGGAGGGATCGTTGGGATCGGCGAGGTTGGTGAGAGAGACGGTGAGAGGGCCGATGGCTCCGGCAACGTAGCGGGGGATGCCGGTTGCTTCGGCAACTTTGTCGGCTTCTTGTTTGGCGAGCTTGACAGATTTGAGGTTGAGTTCCCAGACAAGGTCTTGGAGTTGGGCGTTGTTGAGGACTTCGTTGTCGAAGAATTCGGGGTCTTTTTTGCCGCCGGTTTTGCGGGGGTCTTCGATGAAAAACTCAGATTGAGCGAGGACGGTGCCGGAGAAGGTGTTGGTTTCGCAGATGTCGGAGCCGGCCTCGTAGAAGCGTTTATGAATGTCGGAGATGACGTCGGGACGGGTGAGGGAGAGAATGTCACCGTTATTGAGGAGGTCTTCAGCGTTGTCTTTGAAGCGCTCGCCTCGGGCGTCGGCTTGGGTGAGTTCATATTCGCGGATGGTGGTTCCCATGGCTCCGTCGAGGACCATGATACGTTCCGAGAGGGTGGCTTTGAGTTGGGTGGTGAGGTCGTTTGACATGGTCGGGCTTTGGGGGTGAAGGTTGAAAAAAGCGGGGGGATTTGGCAAGTTCAAATCAACATATCGCGATATGTTGATGGGTCACGTCGTATTCCACGTGGTTGTGGAAAAAAGACTCAAAGGAATATGCTTTTTTTCCATTGCTAACGTGTTCTTACGAGAACATACTGTGTGGGTCGACCAAGTGTCGCGCATTTTAAATTTATCCCTTTAAAGTTATCGCTAGACCAAGAAATTTTCGTAGAGGAGGTGGCGGAGGCCGTCGCCGCGGACGCCGTAGAATCGACAAGAGTGGAAACATCAGCGAAGGCGACGAGCAGAAGTCCGTCGAAATCGAGGGCACGATCTCTTCTGTCCTTGCTGGAACGATGTTTAAAGTCGCTCTGCCAAGCGGCCACGAGGTCCTTGCTCACATCTCGGGTAAGATGCGGAAGCGCTTTATCCGCCTCGTGGTGGGTGATCGGGTAAAAATGGAAATGTCACCGTATGACACGACGAAGGCACGGATCGTTTTCCGCCTTGGTTAATTTTTCCCTGTCGATTTTTTTTCAAGATGAGTATGCCGTAAGGCGTGCTCATTTTTTTGTTAAGTTAGCCAAAATGAACCCAATCCTTCTTCCTTGCTTCAGATGGGGCGAGGCTTAAACTTCGAAGAAGCCGACCTATTTACGGGGAAGCTTAACACACACACCTCAAATTTTGGGACTCGTTGATCAAATCAAACGATGGAGGCTGGTCCAGCAGGGCCTGTCTTCGGGTAAGAAGCGCCGAACCAGTTCGGGTGGCGGAATTTTAGGGAAGCTGGACCGTAGCTTTACGGTCCGAGGGCTGTTGTATTTGGCGTTTGCGTTGGGGATGGTGAGTCTTTTTGTGGGGGTGGGAGATGAGATTAAGACTCGTTTTGTAGAGGCGGTTGTGATTTTGATCTGCGGGCTTGCGATCTTTCATCTGAATCACCAACAATCTGCCAAGCGGAATGGAAGTGTCTTGTTGGTTTTCGGAGGGATCTTGATCCATCTTTGGGTGGTGAAGTTGGCTTGCGGGGTGGCTTTGAATTCGGGGCTAGGGGTGAATTATGAGTATTTGATCATGCCGATGGCGCTGGCTCCGATGGTGCATTCGGTTTTACTGGGACAGAGGGCTGGGGTTTATTCGTCGGTTTTTGTGAGTCTTTTCGGTGCGTTGACGGTGCCAAGCGATGATCGGTGGGCTTTCTTTGCGATCAGTCTTTTCTGTGGTTTGACGGCGGTCTTTGCGACGAAGCGGGTAAGAAAGCGCGGTCGTCTTCTGCGGGCCGGGTTGTGGGTAGGGATTATGGCTTTGCTGGTAGACTTGGCGTTCGGGAAAATTTTGATGAGTGAACTCGCTTTTTCAAATGCCGAGAGCTGGAAAATTTTTGGAAAAGCTTGTCTGATTGCGCTTTCGACGGGGCTTTTGACGGGGCTTTTTGTGGGAGGGGTTTTGCCGCTTTTGGAAGGGGTCTTTGGGTTGACGACGGAGATTTCCTGGTTGGAATTGAGTGATTTGAACCACCCGCTTCTTCGTAAGATGCAGATCGAGGCACCGGGGACTTTTCACCACAGCCTGATTGTCGCTTCGTTGGCGGAAAGTGCGGCGGAAGCGATTGGGGCAGATGCCATCATGAGTCGCGTTTGTGCGTATTTTCACGATATTGGAAAGCTGAATAAACCGGAGTATTTTATTGAGAATCAGGGTGGGCTGAACCCACATGATGGGCTGACTCCGACGATGAGCGCCTTGATTATTGTGGCCCACGTGAAGGATGGGGTGGACTTGGCGATTAAGAATAAATTGAACCCACGGATTTTGGAGGTGATTCAGGAACACCATGGAGTTTCGTTGGTTTATTTCTTCTACCGGAAGGCTCAGGAACGTTTGCAAAAGCTGGAGAAGGAGCGAGGGAATGGTTCAACGAGTAGTGATGATTTGCCGAGGATTGAAGAGAAGAGTTTCCGCTATCCGGGCCCAATTCCACAGTCGCGGGAGAGCGGGATTATTTCGTTGGCGGATGCAATCGAGAGTGCTTCGCGCACGATTTCGAAACCTTCTCCCGGGCGTATTCGGGCCTTGGTGGATGAGATTGTTTATAAGCGAGTGCGCGATGGGCAACTGGATGCGTGTGGTCTGACAATGAGTGAGCTGACCAAGGTGAGAGGGATCTTTTCTTCGACGCTGCGAAGCATGTTGCATGCGCGCATCGAGTATCCCAAGGAGCAGGTGGAAGATGCTCCATCCGATCTCGGGAGAAAGGGAGGGAAGGTAGTTTCGGTGGAGGAAATTGAACGGGCGAGGCGAGACATCGTCGTCAGCAGGGGGCGTAAGTAATGGTGGAGATTTATTCGGCCTGCGAATCGCGGGAGATTTCTGAAGAGTTTTTGGGCGAACTACAAAGGGGGTGGAGTGCTGCTTTTCAGTTGCTGCGGGGAATTGGAGTGGGGAAGATTACTACTTTGGAGGGGATGGAAATCACTCTCTTGGATGATGCGGAGATGGCGCGGCTGCACGGTGAGTTTTTAAATGATGCCACCACGACCGATGTCATCACTTTTGAGCACGGTGAGCTTCTGATCGGGGTTGAGGTGGCGGCGAGGCAGGCGGGGGAGTTCGGGAGCTTGGCGGATCGGGAAATCGCGCTGTATGGGATTCATGGGATGCTGCATTTAGCGGGCTTTGATGATCGATCATCAACAGATGCGAAAGAGATGGCGGTCCGGCAGGAGGAGGTTTTAAGCGAGTGCTTTCCCCTTCGCTCGTAGAAAGGCTCTGTTTATTTTCACCAATCTGTTCCGACTGATTGACACCTCACTCTTGTTTTATCAGTCTCCTTCAAACGCTGAGAGGGTGGAAGTCCACTTGCTTTGCGAATCACACTCAAAACGCACACTCAATTTTTACACCGTGTATTCAAACGAAGACTACTTGATCCAGCTCCTGGTCGAAGCCGGCCACCTCACTACCGAACATGTTGAGGACATCCGCTCCAAGTTAGGAGATGAGCATTTGATTCAACACTTCCTGGAGCACGGGGAGATCACCGAAACAGCGATCGCCGAGGTGTCCGCCGCGAATGTCGGAACTCACGTGATCGATCTGGCGAGCGGATTTATTGATCCTGTTTTTAAAGAATTCCTCTCCCTGACTGATTGCCGCCGCTTCAATGCGGTGCCATTCGCGGATGACGGCTCTTATCTTAGTATCGCTTTGGCCGATGTTCTCGATTTCGAAGCGCAGGACGCCATTCCTCATATCGTTAATCGTGAGTGCCAGTTTTACGCGGCGCCCCCAAAGGGGATCCAAAATGCGTGGCAGCAAATTTTTGGTGATGAAGTAGGTCAGGCGGATGCCAGCGAACTTCAGGTCATGGGTGACGGGGGGGCTGATGATTCCGATGCTCCGATCATTAAACTGGTGTCCGGAATTCTTGTCGATGCCTTCAAAATGCGGGCGAGTGATATTCACATCGAACCTCTCGAAACCTCCCTTCGGATCCGTTGCCGACTGGACGGAAAGCTTATCGAATCGGCCAATCATCCCAAGAAACTTCTCCCTGCAGTCATCGCCCGACTCAAGGTGATGAGTGGCTCGATGAGTATCGCCGAGAAACGACTTCCTCAAGATGGTCGAATCCAGGTCAAGATGGGGGGCAAGGAGGTCGATCTTCGTGTTTCCTCTGTTCCAAGTAACCACGGCGAAAGTATCGTGATGCGTATTCTTGATAAGTCGGCGCTTTCTCTCGGCCTTCCTCAATTGGGCTTCCTTTCTGATGACCAAGCGACCTTCGCGAAGCTTCTCCGTCTTCCCGATGGCATTATCCTGGTAACCGGCCCGACCGGATCGGGAAAAACGACCACTCTCTATGCTTGTCTCAATGAGATTAACAAGCCGGACAAAAAAATCATTACGGTGGAGGATCCCGTCGAGTACGAAATGGCAGGGATTAACCAGGTGATGGTTCGTTCCGATATCGGAATGACCTTTGCGGCGGCTCTTCGCTCCATGCTTCGACAGGCTCCCAACATCATTATGGTGGGTGAGATTCGAGATGGAGAAACGGCAAACATTGCGATTAACGCGGCTCTCACAGGTCACCTTGTGTTCTCAACTCTCCACACCAATGATGCCCCCAGTTCGGTAGCTCGTTTGGCTGATATGGGGATTAAAAATTTCCTGATTGCTTCTGCCGTGCGGGCAATTCTCGCCCAGCGTTTGGTCCGAAAACTTTGTGATAAGTGCAAGGCTCCCGCAGTCCTGAATGAGAAGGAACTTCGCATGCTCAGCATCGATTCAGCCCAGATTGCGGAGGCCAATATCATGGGGCCAGTCGGATGCGAAAACTGCCGGGACACCGGATATCGCGGCCGCATCGGTATCTTTGAAATCTTCCTCGTCGATGATGAGGTTCGCCACTTAATTAACCAAGATCTCAGCACCCCGCAGCTACGGCGTCGGGCACGAGAGCTTGGCATGCGCACGCTTCGTGAAGACGGGATTCGAAAGGTCCTTGTCGGAATGACCTCCGCATCCGAAGTCATCGGAGTCACGATGTCTGACGCTGACTAAACACACCGCACACCTACACATATTTAAATTTTACTACGATGGATAACACACAAATCCTCGACCTCTTTGTCGGACGCAGCATGATTGACGGCGCCTTAAAGGCGGACGTCCTTTCGGAAATCGAAAACAGCGGTAAGGAAGCCGCTGAGATTCTCGCTGATTACCAAGTCATCACCTCGCGTGACGACATTTGGCCAATCATTGCCCAAGAACTGGGCGCGGAATACATCGACTTAAGCGAATTCAGCCCTCCCGAGGCTCTCCTTTCGCTCATTCCGGCCGGAGTGGCTCGTCTTCACGGTGCCTTGCCCATCTCTTATGATGAGGGAGGTATTTCAGTCGCTCTCACCGATCCGCTGAACCCCCAGATTCTTGAAGACCTGCGCTTTGCGGTCGGTCAGGAACTTAAGCTGGTGGTCGGTGCCGATCACCTTGTTGAACAAAAAATCAACGAACTCTACGGCGGCGAAGAGAAAGCCATGGATGATATCCTGGGCCAACTCGATGGCGGTCTCAGTTTCAAGGGCGGCGAAGCCGAGATGGAAGATGAGGCCAATTCAGCGCCCATCATGCGCTACGTAGATTTGGTTCTTTACCAAGCCATTAAGGAAAAGGCTTCCGACATTCACTTCGAGCCGTTTGAATTAGAGTTTAAAATCCGCTACCGCGTTGATGGTGCGCTCTATGAGATGACTCCTCCTCCAGTCCATTTGGCCCTTCCCATTATTTCCCGCGTGAAGGTGATGGCGAATATGAATATTGCCGAGCGCCGGGTTCCCCAGGATGGACGCATCGTGAAACAGGTCGGTGACCAATCTGTCGACATGCGTGTTTCGTCTCTCCCAACCCAGTATGGTGAAAGTGTTGTGCTTCGTGTTCTCGACCGGAACTCAGTGAACTTGAATCTTGATAACCTCGGGCTACCTCCTCACATTCACGGTTACATTCACGATACCATCCGCATGCCGAATGGAATTTTCATCGTCACCGGTCCTACTGGTGCTGGTAAAACGACCACTCTTTACGCCGCGCTGCGTGAGATCAATACCATCGACACCAAGATCCTCACTGCTGAGGATCCCGTCGAGTATGACGTCGATGGGATCATTCAGGTTCCGATTAATGACGCCATCGGCATGAGCTTCGAGCGTGTGCTCCGAGCCTTCCTACGACAGGATCCCGATAAGATTCTCGTGGGGGAGATGCGTGACCTTGATACCGCGAAGATCGCGATTCAGGCGTCCCTAACAGGGCACCTTGTTCTTTCCACCCTTCACACCAACGATGCTTCTGGCGCGGTCACACGTTTGGTTGATATGGGAACCCAGCCTTTCTTGGTTGCGGCTTCCCTTGAGGGTATCTTGGCCCAGCGACTTCTACGAACCATCTGTAAGGATTGTAAGACTCCTTATGAGCCCAGCGAAACCATTCTGTCACAGCTCGGCGTGGCACCTCATGAACTAGGTGATAAGAGTTTCTACACGGGTAAGGGCTGCAAGACCTGCGGTGAATCCGGCTACAAGGGTCGTGCAGGTCTCTACGAACTCCTCAATGTCACCGATCCAATTCGTGAAATGATCATTGACCGGGCCCCGTCCGTGGTCATCAAGCAAAAGGCCGTCGAACTAGGCATGACTACCCTCCGCGAGGACGGACTTCGTTGTATCTACGAGGGACGCACTACGATTGAGGAGGTCTTGAAATACACCTAATGACATCAATTCCGGACTCATATCGGCGGGGGACCGCTGAGATTTCCGAATTTCAAGCTTCCCCTTCCTTTCACTAAATCTTTAGAACTCATCACACACAAAATTTCATGGCAAATTTCCAATACATCGCGCTGGACGCCAAGGGCGAGCAGACCACAGGCGTGGTCAAGGCCAACTCCGACGCTGAAGCCGTTTCGGCACTCCGCGGGCAGGGCCTCTATCCCACCCAAGTCGTTCAAGAGGGCAAAGGCTCCATTGCCGGCTCTCCTGGTAAAAAAGGTAAGAAGAAGACCAAATCCAAAAGTAAGGGTAAGGGAAAAGTTGGGGGCAAGGTGAAGCCGAAGGTCCTGATGATCTTCACTCGCCAGCTTGCGACTTTGATCGATTCCGGTCTCCCTCTTCTTCGTAGTCTTAACGTTCTCGGCAAGCAGGAGCCCAATCCTGTTCTGAAAGACACCATCAACAATATTGCTGACTCAGTTCAAGGCGGCTCTACTTTCTCCGAAAGCCTCGGTCAGCATCCCAAGATGTTCAACAAGCTCTATGTGAACATGGTGAAAGCCGGTGAACTGGGTGGTGTTTTAGAGATCGTTCTGAAGCGGCTCGCCGAGTATCAGGAAAAGGCCCACAAGCTGAAAGGGAAGATCGTCGCCGCGATGGTTTACCCATTGATCGTGATGTTCATTGCGGTGGCCATCATGAGTTTCCTCATGCTCTTCATCGTTCCCAAGTTCCGTGACATGTTCAAGGACATGGGAGACGGTCAACTTCCACTCATCTCCCGCGTGGTCTTCGGATTCTCCGATTGGATGCTCGCGCGACCTTTCATCCTTCCAAACTCGGTCTGGATTCTCTTCATCGCAGTTGGTTCATGGATGGCCTTTGGTGCTTGGTCCCGAACGACCAAAGGTCGAAGTGCCATTGATGCCATGAAGCTCAAGTTGCCTATCTTCGGTGACATTCAGCGTAAAAGTGCGATTGCTCGTTTTACCCGGACTCTCGGAACTCTCGTGACCTCCGGTGTTCCCATTCTCCAAGCTCTCAATATTACCCGAGACACTGCGGGTAACGTGGTGGTGGCCGATGCGATCGACAAGGTTCATGACGCCGTTAAGGAAGGTGAATCCATTGTGTCTCCGATGACTGGATCGGGGATTTTCCCCAATCTTGTGGTCTCCATGGTGGATGTGGGAGAGGAAACCGGTCAACTGCCGGAGATGCTCCTAAAGATCGCCGATGTCTATGATGACGAAGTTGATGGAGCGGTGACAGCTCTGACTTCTATTCTGGAGCCGATCATGATCGTGATTCTCGCTCTCGTGGTGGGTGCCATCGTCTTTGCCCTCTTCCTTCCTCTCATCAAGGTCATTCAAGAAATGCAGGGTGGCTAGACCTTAGGGTCCCATTGCCTGATTCAGAAAAATCAGTTACATTGACATTATGAAAAGAAATTTATCTCTCTCTGGTGCTCGTCGCCACCGCTCAGGATTCTCACTCATCGAGCTCTTGGTTGTGGTTGCCATTATCGTGATCCTCGCTGGGATTACCATCGGTGCTTTGATCAAGGTCAACAAGGCCAGCGATATTAAGAAGACCCGAGTGACTCTTAAAAATATCAGACTCAAGCTGGAGGAATATGCCAACGACAATAATGGCATCTACCCGGTCGGAGATGACGCCAGTAGTGCTGCCATTTTCAGGGTCCTTTCCGGAGATAGCACCGGACAGGGGAAAGCTCCTGAACAACAGGTTTACTGGTCGGAGCTAAACAATAATAAGAACCCCGCCCTGATCGGAACCGAACAGGGTAAGAAGGTGATTCTCGATGGCTTTGGAAATTCCATCCGCTATCGTGCCGCCCTCGATAGCACTGGTAACATCGTCGAAGATGTCAAAAACGATGGTGACTTTGACCTTTGGTCTGTTGGTCCCGACGGCGAGCCGAGTGACCTGAATACACCCGGGACGCTCAAGAACGAACAGACGAAGGACGATATTTGGGAGTAATCCCAACCACGACCCCATTCATTCCTAACACTCATTGACAGGCGGAAGATCATTTCTTCCGCCTGTTCTCCTAAAAAAATATATGTCCGAAGAGACACCCCCAGCCAAAAAGGCTGCACGGAAATCCGTGCGGAAAAAAAGCGCCGCAAAGCGAGCGCCTCGCAAGAACGCTAAATCAGAATCATCAACCCATGACGAGCAACTCCCGCTCGACGAGGCGCCCGCTACCGATGAAGTCCCCACCCAGGAGGCTCCCAGAGAGGAAACGGCAATGTCGGAGGAGGAGGAGAGACCTTCCAGAAAAAGAGGCCGTGAGCCCAGATCTGGAGTGCGTGATGCCCGACGTGAGACTGCTGACGAACCCGTTTCCGAAGAGATTAGCGAGAAACTGGTCCCGGATGAACCCTCGAATGAGGAATCCCGCGATGAGAGACAGGAAAAGCCCAGGCAGCAACAGCGAGATCAGCAACGTGACCAAGACCGTTCCGAACAGGGCGACCGTCGTGGTCGGAACCGTGGCCGTGGCCGCGGTGAAAAACGGGATCAGCGGGATCAGCGGGATCAACAACGCGATCCGCGTGAAGCACGCGAACCTCGTGAGCCAAAGAAACGGGAACCAAAGCAACGTGCGGAGGTTGATTCCAAGGACATGACAAAAAAAGCTTGGGAGATCTTTGAATCTGAAGTGACTGAGGAGGGCTTGGCTCTTCTCGATGACAATGGACTTCGTGATTACGCCCGGAGTAGCTTCAATGCCGCCCGTCTCTTCCTTGAGGAAAAGGGCCGGGTCGTGGGACACGATAAGAAGAAAAAGAAGGAGGAGAAAAAAGATCGGGACGACGATTAGTCCTTTTTCTTACTCAAATATTTCTAAGCCATCACGGAGATCCGTGGTGGCCTTTTTATTTTAGGGGAAGGCGAGGGCAAGTCACCCGCATTCTCAACCTGCCTTCCGGTGCCTGCGAGTCGTGGCCTACCAGGGGATTTCACAACACCGATGCTTGGCGTCTTGGAGGGCTGCTTTCTGATCCGGCCAAGTGGGGATGAATTCGTGGGCGAGGAATCCGGTGTAGCCAGTGTCGTTGATCGCTTTGATGATCGCCGGGTAGTGGAGCTCCTGGGTTCCGTCGAGTTCATGGCGACCGGGGCAGCCCGCAGTGTGATAGTGCCCGATATAGGGTGCAGCGCGACGAATCGTGGCCATGACATTCCCCTCCATGACCTGCATGTGGTAGATGTCGTAGAGAAGTTTGAAGCGGGGTGAGCCGAGCTTTTGACAAAGGGCAATTCCCCAGTCGGTGTGGTCGCATTGGTAGTCGGGATGATCGACCTTGGAGTTCAGAAGTTCCATGATCAGGGTGACATCATGCTTTTCGGCCAAAGCGAGAAGGGGCTCTAGCCCGGCGGCGCAGTTTTCGATGCCCTGCTCATCAGAGAGACCCTCGCGGTTCCCTGAAAAGGTGATGACGTTTGGGATGCCGGCCTCGGCGGCTTCTGAAATGAGCTTCTCGTAAATTTGCCAAAGCGTCTCGTGATGTTCCACTTTGTTGAATGCTTTTTCGATGCAGCCCAGTCCACTTTCGTGTTCGGGCGCGGACGTGACCGGGCAAACGAGACCGAATTTTGCGATCGTGGCAACTTCATGCGGATGAAGAAGGTCGATTCCCTCGATTCCCAACTCCTGACACCACTCCGCCAACTCGGGCAGGGGAGTGGAGTCGAAACACCAACGGCAAACGGAATGCTTAAAGCTCATGATGAAAATACTAAGCGATTAGTCCTCGCGGACGAAGGCCCGTGTTTCGAATCGCATGAGGGCTGGCAGGAAGGTCAGGGGAATTCCGCCGGTCGGGCCGTTACGATTTTTGGCGAGCACGAGCTCGGCTTCGCCATCATCCTCATCCCGCTCTTCCTGATTATCGACGTAGTAAACTTTTCGGTAAAGGAGCCCGACCATGTCGGCGTCCTGCTCGATCGATCCTGATTCACGTAGATCGGACATGCGGGGCACTCCGAGCGCCGATCCGGTGCGGCCTTCCGGTCCCCGGTTAAGCTGAGCCAGCACGATGACAGGAACGTTGAGTTCTTTGGCGAGTGCCTTGAGTCCGCCGGAGATTTCGGCAATCTCACGTTCGCGGGAGTTCGAGGCCTGCTTGGAAGTCGACTTCATGAGCTGGAGGTAGTCAATCGCGATGCAACTGATGCCTTCGTCGCGATGCTTCCGGCGGGCCTTGGCGCGGAGGTCGTTGATAGAGATGCCGGCGGTGTCGTCGATGAAAAGCTTGGAGGCTGAGATCTCTGCGGAGGCCGCTTTGATTCGTTCAAGGTCTCCTTTGTTCGGCTGGTACCCTTTGGTGAGTTTTTGGAATTCAAATCGAGCACGCGAGAAAACGAGGCGTTGGACAATTTGCACGGTGGACATCTCGCAGGAGAAAACCATCGCAGGCTTTGCGGAGTTCACCACGATGTGCTCCACGATGTTCATCATGAACGAGGTCTTCCCCATCGAGGGACGGGCCGCGATGACGAACATGTCGGGCGCTTTGAGGCCGTTGATCATTTTATCGAGTTCGGAGTAGCCGGTGGTCATTCCGGTAATGCCGCGGTCACCTGCCAGGAATTCCTGGAGGTAAACCATGACCTCGGCGACGGCTGCTTTGACATCCATCTCGACGGTGGTCTCACTTGCTTCGCGGATTTCGAGGACTTTTTGCTCCACGCTATCGAGGAATTCCTGCACGTCCTCGGGGTCGTCCTTCGCGGTCGTGATGGCCTCGGTGCATGAGCTGATGATGTTCCGGAGAATGAACTTTTCTTTTACGATCTCGAGGTGCGAGCCAAAGTGTGCGGCAGTCGGAGCGTAGGTGTAGATCTCGGTGATGGCGGAAGGTCCCCCAATGGTGTCGAGGAGATCCCGGTCCATGAGATACTGGGTCAGCGCGACAAGCTCGACCGTTTTTCCAGCTTCGAAGTGATCAACCAGGACTTGAAATAGCTTTCCATGGGGGGGCACGTAAAAGTGCCCGGCAGTCAACTTGCCCTCGATGGCCCGCCCGATGTATTCTTCGGGATTTTGTATCATCGAGCTCAGCAAACTCTTCTCCGGCCCCACGGCATGGGGAGGAGGGGCCAAACCATCCAAGGGGTTCGTTTTCCCGTCTTGGAGTTTAGGTCCGTTTTTCTTTTCAAAAGGAGGTTTGTCATCCGCGTGCGCCATGGAGGAGGAGATTGCCCCAGAAGGGTGGGCGTTGGCAATCTTGGCAACGTGTGAATTACTGTGAACTAGCTCGAGTGGTGCCGTCCTCCAGGAAAGCTTTGGCTTCGCCGAGGAGAAAGAGCGATCCGGTCAAAAGGGTGTCGCGCCCTTGCGTGGCGGTGAGTGCTGAAGGGAGGTCGTTGTGGATGGTCGAGGGGAGCTTTGTCTGGTGCCCTTCCGGTGGCAGCCCGCGCGGGGAATTGACGGGAACGAAATGAAATTCCTCTGCAATTTCAGCTAGAATGGCTAACACCTCATCGGTGGCCTTGTCCTCCACCGCCCCAAAAATGAGGGCCGCTTTCTTTCCCGAAAACTCGGTGTTCCAAGTCTCGACCAAAGCGCGTGCGGCGTGTGGATTGTGCGCGGCATCGAGAATGAGATGATCGTTGACCTTTTCAAAGCGTCCGGGCCACTGGACATATCGCATGGCGTGCTGCACGAGATCGAAGGTGAGATGATATCCGGCGGCGACCATCGCTTCGCAGGCCAAGGCCGCGTTGTCTTGTTGATGCTTACCGGCGAGGGCGAGTGAGTATCCGAGGAGGGGAGCGGTGACGAAGTTGAGTGGAGCTTGTGATTGATTGGTCACTTGGCGGATCGCTCTTTCCGCTTCGGGTTCCTGTTTGGAGGAGATGAAGGGCTTTCCGTGCACGGCAATGCCGGCTTTTTCGCGAGCGATTTCGTCCAAAGTTGAGCCGAGCCACTTGGTGTGATCGAGCGAGATGGGAGTGAGAACACAGACATCTGCGGGGACGGCAGTGGTGGCATCAAGGCGACCTCCCATGCCGGTTTCTAGCACCACGAGTTCACATTCTTCATCGCGAAAATGCCTCATGGCGAGGGCGAGAGTGAGTTCAAAGAAGGTGGGATGATCCTCCCAATCGGCGACCATCGCGCGCATCTCGCTAAGGAGGAGCGCGGTTTTTTCTTCGCTGATTTCGATTCCGTTCACGCGGACTCGCTCGCGGTAGTCGATGAGGTGGGGTGAGGTGAATAGCCCGGATCGGAGAGCGAGGCCTTGGCCGAGTGAGTCGATCATGGCACAGGTCGAGCCCTTCCCATTGGTCCCCGCGACGTGGATGACCTTGGTGCGATGAGACGGAAAGGCGAGGAACTCTCGAAGCAGCCGGGTGGGCGCATCAAGGCCCAGTTTGATTCCAAAAAGCTGCGTCGAATAGAGCCAATCGATGGCCTCGCGGTAGTTCACGGGGGGACTATGGCGATCAGGCTTTGTCTTGCCAAGGACCAGTGATGGCGACGGTGAGGCCTTCGCCCTGCATGTTCACAAAGAGAATTGAGCCATCGGGCGAGAAGCATGATCCCGCAAACTCAGTGGCACTCTTGGCGTTCTTGGCGAGTGTGTAGATTTTTCCATCGGGCGTGATACCGCGCAGATGAGGAGTCTTGCTTTTGTGCTCGTTGATGAGGTCTTCGCAGATGATCAGATCTCCCCATGGGGTGGCGCAAAGGTTGTCGCCGTTGGTGAGGAGGTCGTTAGCGCTCGGCTGTAGGAAGAGGTCGAGCTTGTCCGTTTTACCGGGAGTGAGGCGGTAGATTTGACCTTGGCTTTCAGGACCGCCATCGGTGCAACAGATATACAATGCGCCGTTGGTAAATTGAATTCCCTCACCTCGTGCGAAGCGGGCGGCCCCGTCCTTGAAACCTTGGTAGCGGAGGTCGGCGGCGGGAGCTTCGTAGTCATTCATGTCGATCCACTCGATGTCCATCTCCACGCCCTCCTTGATGGTGTCGGAGCTGCCCCGGTAGTTGCGGAGATCGGCGGAGGGCTTCCCTTTAACGACAAGAGCTTGGAGCTGGCCTTCATGGAGGTTGCCCTTGGTTTTTGGAATGAAGCGGTAAAAGAGGCCGTCATTGATGTCCTCGGTGAGGTAGAGAATCCCAGTGTTGGGATCGAGCCCGACGGCTTCGTGACGGAAGCGGCCCAGCTGTTTTAAAGCGACCGCTTTTTGAAGTTTGCCATCGTCGGTGGCTTTCACCTCGAAACAATACCCGTGGGTTTTTCCACGCTCACTGGTGAGATCACTGGGTTCTTCACATGTGACATAAGATCCCCAGGGCATGGCTCCGCCCGCGCAGTTGCGGTCGGTTCCGACGAGCGAGAGAAATTCCTTCACGACTTTCCCTGTCTTCGTGTCGTAAACGAGGTTTGTCGTTCCGCCAATGTGAGGGGCTTCGCCACGCTCTCCGTGATCGTAGGAACGATCTTGGCTGAAGCTTTTGGGGGTTTTTTGTCCGGGGAAGGGACTCATTCCTTGGGACCCAAGTCCTAGTTCGTGGTTGCGGACTAGGATCAGTTCATGGCCTTTTCCTTCGAAGCAGGCCATGCCATCAGGCATTCCGGGAACGCGAAGTCCGTCGTCCATTTTAGTGCCCCGGCGTGAAATGATCTGATATTGAAAGCCTTGCGGGAGATCTAGGATGCCGTCTGCGTCAGGGGTGAGTGGGCCGTATGGGGCGATGACACGGGCGCTCTCTGCTGCCGTGAGATATCTTTGAAGACCAAGGAAACCGAGAGCTGCGCCGGAAGTGGTGAGAAACGATCTTCTTTGCATGAGGTGAGTGTTCCCTAGTTTGAAAACTTGGCAAGCGAATCTCTATCCTCTTACGAGAGTCAGGACGGCGACCTTCCCGGCCTTCCCCTCATGTTTTAAGACCCGTGTGCATTCGTGGGCCGTCGCGCCTGTTGTGAAGACGTCATCGATCAGGATGACATTGTTTCCACGGAGCTTTTCGAGCTGGCGTCTTTTAACGACAAAGGCCCCACGAAGATTGGAGAGACGTTGCTTGCGATTCAGCTTGGTCTGGGTGCGAGTTGAGCGGACGCGCTTGAGGGAATTGAGACAGGGGAGGCCGCTGAGTTTAGAGAGCTCCCTGGCAAGTTCGAAGGCTTGATTTCCCTGCCGCCATTGCTGTCTTCTCCAATGAAGGGGGACAGGGATGAGAAGGGTGTTTTTACCCAGCTCCCCATAGCGGGGATCCTTTTCCCAGGTTTCAAAAAGAAGACGAGCGAGATCCCGGGCGATGAAAAAACGCCTGCGGTATTTCAGGCTGTGGACGAGGTGAAAGGGCATTGCCAGGCCTTTTAGGGAAGCCCGGGCAAAGTGGAAATCATGAGTCAGACCGAGGCAGTTTTGGCAGTGAAAGTCGTCCTCAATATTTCCTTCAAAAGTCTCCCCGCAATTTTGACAAAATGGCTTCTTGATGCGGGGGAGTTGGTCCGCGCAAGAGGCGCAAATGGCGCCGCCGCCTCGCAGGGATTTCTGGCACAGCTCACAGAGAGCTGGGTAGAGGAAATCGAGCATTCGGTCGATCATTCCGGCAGGTCTTCCTTTGGGCGTTGATGGAGTAGCTTGAGATAAAGAGCGACCGTGATTCCTGTCATCATTAGGATTGCGATAGGGACCAATCCTTCGTTCATGATTTCCCCCATGTAGAGGTTGAGTTTCTCGGGCAAATCCTCTCGGCGTTGGGTCAGTTGGCCAAATGATTTCATCGAAAACACCCAGCCGGTGTGGAGTCCGATGGGGAGCCAGAGCGAAGCAGTCCCGAAGCGGGCGACGCCCAAAATCACGCCGACCAGGAAAAGTGAGACAAAGCTGTGTAAGATGGCTTGGGGTTGTAGAAATCTTTGCCCGATGAGCGTGAGCATTTCGAACCCAGCGCCGGTGGATCGCGGATCACTGATTGAAAAGTGGTCTGGCGGAGTAAGAAAGTGAATGGCTGCAAAAATGAGCGAAAGGCTCACGATCGCAATAGAGGGCCGGAAGGCCCGGAGGAAAATACCGAGTAAAGCACCGCGGAAGAATAATTCTTCGACGATAGAGACGCCGATCGCGGGTTTGATCGCCTGCCCAAAAGATCTCCAAAGTTGCCCGCTGCTGGGTTGCCGATTCCACTCAAACCAATTGAGCGCAAAAAGGAACCATGCCATGAACAGGAAGAAACCAGTTGCCAAGCAAAAGCCTGCGAACGAATGAAAGATCCCCCAACGAAGTTTCTTCAAGGGCTGCCCCATTCTCGACGGAATTCGATGGGGCGGGAAACCGACGGACCCCAGATGTCCACGGCGCTTACGGGCATCTCGACGCAGATCCAGTGAATAGAAAAAGGGGACGAGACAGACCAAGGCCGACAGAAATAGTGAGCGTTTAAAGTAAGTCGCAAAATCCGCTTTGTCTGCTTTGTCAGCGAGCCAGGTCACTTTGTCAGCTGTGTTCTTGCTGAGTGCGACGTTCGCGAAGCCTTTGCCGATCTCGTAAAGGTAAGGGCTGATCGCAGCGGCAAGGACGAACGAGGCGATCACATAAAGGATCACCTTGAGGACGTCGGCCAGGGCAGCTGCTCGCACGGACGGACACTAGCCCAGATTGAACCGTGTTTGGAAACCTTGAATCGGGAAATTCGAAGTTGAATTTTTTCCCACATCCAGCGAAGACTGCCGTCATGACGAGGCACCAATGGCGTGAACAGGAAGGTGAAGAGACCCGCTTCTGGCGGGCGAACTACCATGGTGGGCGCTTTGAACTCTACACCAAGGCGAAGGAAGAGGATCGCTGGGATAAACTTGATCCTCCGAAACAGGAAGATTGGCAGGCTCTTCGAGACGTTCTCTGGCGGAAATATCAACGCAAACGCCTCGCTTGGAATCTTGTTGCGAAGGTCGATAAAATGCTCGGTAAGGCAAATGAAGGTCCCCCCGAATAAGTGGGTCGCTGCGGACCGCGCGCACTGCTGGCACCCATTTACCGATCAGGAACTCTGGGAATTGCAGGAGCCTCTTGTGATCCAACGAGGGGAGGGGAGTTGGCTCATCGATACCGATGGCCGCCGATACCTCGATGCGAATTCGAGCATCTGGACCAACATTCACGGGCATAGTCACCCGGCCATCGTGGCTGCGATTCAAGCGCAGGCCGCGACCCTTTGCCACAGTTCTTACCTCGGGTTCGCCAATGACAAAGCCAGCGAACTGGCAGAGAAGCTCTGCGCTTTTTTCCCGGACACTCTGACTCGCTGCTTCTTTTCGGACGATGGCTCCACCGCCTTGGAGGTCGCTTTCAAAATGTCCCTGCAATGGCGGCAGCAAAACGGACATCCTGAAAAGACCGGAATCATCGCTTTTGAAAATGCCTACCACGGCGACACCCTTGGCGCGGCCTCGGTGGGTGGCGTTTCTCGTTTCATCAAAGGGTACGGCGAAGCTGGCCTGCAAGTTTACCGCGTCTCCAGTTTCGATGACCTTCAAGCTCTCCCGCAAGTGGTCATCGAGACCGCCTCGGCGGTCGTGATCGAGCCGTTGATTCAAGGGGTGAACCAAATGCGACCTTGGCCGTCCGGGATGCTTCGCAAGCTCCGTGAATGGTCATCGGAAAATGGCATTCACCTTATCCTTGATGAAGTCATGACTGGCTTCGGTCGCACTGGCAAAATGTTCGCCTGCCAAAAGGAGGACGTGATTCCTGACTTCCTCTGCCTCGCCAAAGGTCTCACCGGTGGAACCATGCCACTCGCCGCGACCCTCACGACCTCGGAAATTTACGAAGGTTTCAAAGGCCCAAATCGAACCTTTTACTACGGTCACAGCTACACCGGAAATGCCTTAGGCTGCGCGGCTGCCCTTGCCAGCTTGTCTCTCTTCGAAAGTGAAAACACTCTTGCCGAAGTGGAACGGAAGGGGGCCTTCCTTGAATCATCTCTCCGTGCTCTTCCCGGGATCCAAGAGATCCGTCGTATCGGGCTCATTTTAGGATTTGATATCGCTGGCTGCGGTCAGGAATTCTGCCGCCACCTCAGAGTGCAAGGCGTCTTAACCCGTCCCATTCTTAATACCATCGTCCTCATGCCCCCGCTTAGCATCACCGACGTGGAGATGGCATTTCTCATTGCTGCGTTAGAGAAAAGTAGGGGCTGAGCGGTCCGGGAGGGCCCTCCGATTGGTAGCGTCGCTTCAGAGAAAACGGCGAAGGTAGTCATCTGAGTAATCAATCTCCAATTCCATCCAAATCGGTAAATGGTCGGATATTTCGTAAGTCGTCCAACCTTTGTAGGAACCCGCCCAGTTCGCATAGGGTGCTTTGCCGTGGTCTGTTCTGATCTTGGTCACTTTGTCGCTGTAGTGCTCGAGGATTTCTGCAGCTGTGGGGCGGTTTTTTCCATTCGCGAGATCTTCGGGAGTCAGCTCTGGAGCATCATCCTTGGGATGTGGCCCAAAAACCGAGTGTCTCCAGTCAAATTTCCCATGGCGAAGCAGTCGTGTTTTACGGCCTGCCTTTCCTTTTATGGTGAAAGCCATTTGATCGAACAACTTGTCACCCTTCATGTTTGTGGGACCGAAGTTAGGGGTGGTCATTTTTGAGTCTTTGAGCGCCTTCATCACCTCGTCATCCTCTTCTTCAATGTTCATGTCTCCGAGAAGGATGTGAACTTGATCTTCGGACTTGGCTCGTTTGACGAGAGCCGAGGTGATCGCTTTGACTTCAGCAGCTCTCAGACTTAGGTCGTTGCCGTAGAGGATGTGTGAGGAACAAAGGGAAAACTTGAACCAACCCGCTTGGAAGGATGCGAAAAATGGAGAACGGGCGACCTGTTCACCCGCGATGAGATCCTCTCTAGGAAGCACGATTTCACCAATCATGTTTCGAAAAAAGACACGGGTGGTATTGTAGACAAATGCCATCCGTTCATTGTTGCCTCCTTTATGTGTTGAAACATCGGAGACAAAATAACTCCAATTTGGTCCAAGTAAACCAACCAACCTTCGCAATGGATTGAGGTCCTTTTTTATTTCCTGAATCGCGCAGATATCGAAGTGATCGATGATCTCCGTAATGTAGTGGTAGCTCTCGTCCATTCGGGGAACGCCGTCATCAAATGCTCGAATATTCCAGGAGCCGATGATGAGAGAGTTAGCTTGGCGGTCCTTTCCGATCGCCAGATGAAGGTCATGACGAAGAGTTAATAATCGGGCTGAAATCCACTCTTGCTTGTTCGGGTAATCAGGATCGTCCCTGTAGTTTTTCAGGGGGTGGTAAAAAGCCATAGAGCGATCTAAGGCATAAATATGACGATGATTCTAGAGCAATCGTAGCGGAATGCCTTAGTCCAAACGATACCCCTCGCCGCGAACTGTCTTTAAACTCTCTCCACTAGACCCCAGCTTCTTTCTGAGCTCTGCGATAAAATTATCCACGGTCCTCGTGCTTGGATTCGCGTGGTAATCCCACACTTCATCAAGAAAGCGGTCGCGGCTCACCACTTCTCCCCGGAACGCTAGCAACAGCTTAAGGATACCACATTCTTTCACGTTGAGTTCCTGCGTTTCTCCACCGGCCAGGCAGGTTCGTTCTCTGAAATTCACTTGGGCCTCTCCGATTATAGCCTCCTCCGGAACCTCCTCCCGTTCCTTCCGGCGAGTCAACGCGCGCACTCGCGCTAGCAGTTCTTTCAGGCTGAAGGGCTTCACCAAATAATCATCCGCCCCGCTATCCAGTCCCTTCACCCGATCATCCACCATCCCCCGCGCAGTCAGCATCAAAACGGGCGTCTTCAAGCCCCGCTTCCTCATCTCGGCACAGGCTGCAAAGCCATCGATCTTCGGCATCATGACATCGAGTAAGATGAGATCAAATTCGCGGGAAAAAGCCTTCTCCAATCCCACTTCGCCATCTTCCGCTCCCTCGACCTGATAGCCTTCGCTGCGAAGCGACTCGACCAAAGCCACCCGCATCGCCACTTCATCATCGACCACTAAAATTCTCATCGCTTCAAAAATACTACTTTAAAAACGGCTCCGTTCTTATTGCTCACGCTCACTTTACCACCTTGGAGATCGACAAGCTCCTTCACAAGACTCAGTCCGATTCCGACGCCTTTCGTCTTCCTGCGTAACTCATCCTCACCTCGATAAAATCGCTCGAAAATCCGTGTTCGATCCGCCTCGTCAATTCCCGAACCTTGGTCTCTCACCGACACCCACCAGCCTTCCCCCCAATCCAAAGTCACCTCACTTCCGGCAGGCGAAAACTTGATGGCATTGTCCACCAGGTTTACCAAAATTTGCCGGAGCGCCACCGGATCAGCCGATACAGTGAGTGGGGAGCCTGCTTGCGCAAAAGTGATCCCCTTGTCCTTCGCCTGCATCGTCATCATTTCACAAACCTCCGCTGCGATCTCCTCCAACTGCACCTCCTCCGCCCGCAAGACCCGCTGGCCATCTTCCACGCGCGCCAAGTCCATTACGTTCTCGATCAGGACCGAAAGCCGCCCGCTTTCCCGTGCCATCAAGCCATGAAACTCCGCCACCTTATCCTTCGCCAGTTTCCCCGATTGCAGCGAGTCCGCCATCAAACGCATCGCCCCGACCGGGGCCCGCAGCTCATGCGTCACGCTCGCCACAAACTGGCTCTTGGCGTGCGAGTTCTTCTTCTCCAGCAAAATCCCCCTCGTCATCATCCAAGTTCCTGCTCCGATCACGAGAGCCGCAAACCCAAGGATCAGTAAAGTCCCGTTCTTCCGGCTCCGCCACTCCGCCTCCAAGGCTTCGGAGTCCAAAATACCCACCGAAAACGTCGCGTTCCCGAGCGTCCGCTTCCACAAAACCTTACCCACTTCTCCCAGCGAAAAGTCCACCGTCCGCAGCTCGACTCCATAATTTCGCCCGTCCCGCCAACGCGAGGAATCATTCGAAAGTACGATGTGACTGAAACTCCCTTCTCCCAATTCCTCGACCCGATGGAGCCGACCCTCCTTCTCCATCCAACCCAGCCCATCTGTCTCTCGAATGAGATCCCGGGCCGCCTCTTCGGTGTCCCAATCATCCTGCCAGTCGGAGAAGTTTCCTTCCCAACGGTGTTCCTCCGCCAGTTTCTCCAGTCGTTCCAAAATAAGCGGCGAGGTCAGATCCGGCCACCTCTTCAAAGCAAGATCCCGCGCCAGCTCACCATCACGAACGCTCCCGCTCCGCTTCGCTACTTCGTAAGCTGCGAGCACCGCCACCGGCAATCCAGCCGTCGTCCGCTTGTCCAAAGTCATCTGCTCCCGCAGTTCGTCAAGCGACGCCTTGGCATCGAAATCAAAAGACCCCGGAGCTGGCGGGTAGTCATAAAAATGAATTTGCCGCACCTCTCGCTCCAGTCGTTCTTGGAAACGCTCTGCTACCAATTCCGCCTCATCACGAGCCTCGCTCCACACCAACTCCCGATGATTCGCGAGTCCCCGCCAAGCCATTATGCCAAGTGCAAACGCCGCGATGAGAATCATTGCGATGCCGAAGCGGTAGGGCATGGGGAGAGTAGTTACCATAGAGTGAGGAAGGGCGTTTGATTTACTTTCGTTGTCTCGGGTCGTAACGGTTTTCGTTGGTGGTTACTAAGTCTCCTTTCTTAGGCCAGTAGATGAATCCAATTGTCCTCTGAATTTCTACTCCGTTTCGCTTTACAGAGTGAACTGCCACGGATCGGGGTGATTTGGATGGTTGAACGTAAGAAAGTAATCCGAATGGAGTCTCAAGCCAGGTCGGGTTTTGATAGGTCACTTGTTGGACTTCAGGAATTCCGGTGCCAGATCGAGCGAAAATTTCAAAAGTGAGCGCCTTTTCAAAGTAGGCTCGCGTGACCTCGTTTTGCCCAGTCCATGATCCGGGTTTTACTGACAGAATAATCAGGTCTCCTGCTTCCAGCTTAAGGTCAAAAGGTTCCTCCCTGCGCTCGTTTCGGTCCCACTCGTCAATCTTCTTTTGAAGATCAAGTTCGATGACATTTTCCCCCTCCCTAGTGAGGCGTCTGATGATGGTTTTACTCAAATCCAAAGCAGGGAGAATCTTTAAAGCCCCTATTCTTTTGGCATCGTTGATCGGGTTAAAATGGCTTCCTTCCGAGGTGCTGGTGTAGCTGGAATTGAGATGGGCGATGATGTCCAAGAGCGTCGGAGCTAGGCTGATCTCACTTTCATTTTTGGCAAAATGCCATCTCCATCTTCCCAACTGGTCTGGGAGCTGCGCGGTGATCGAACTCTTGCGTCGTGCGAGCTGGGCTTCCGCCAAGGTGGTCTCAGGATTCTCTTTTATGACAATGTGATCACCCGGCAGGAGTTTGAGACCGGCAAGATCCGTACCACCCGATGAGGAGTCAGAGACCAAGTGTGGAGAGCCTTTTCTCTGAACGGTGATGCTTCTGGGGATTGCTGATTTGTAGGGAACGGGATCGGTCCAAATTAATGAAAGCAGGGTGCCGAGTTCGCTGCTTGGGATTTTTAAGTCGCGGGCATCGTAAGCGATCAGGTCAGGGCAGATCATGAGGTCCCAGGTTTTTCCTTCGAAGGTGAGCTTGACCGGGAAGCGCTGAGCTTTCCATAGATTTTGGGTAGTCTTACTGTAGGTATATGAGGACATCGGTTTCCAATTCAAGTTCTCATTGGGAGTGAATTCGAACTTGTGGAATCCGGTGATTTCGATGACGTCGCCTGAGGTGAGTTCTGGGAGCTTCGTTTTTAGATCGAGAACTTCCTCTTTTCCACCCCTGATGAGAATCCATGTCAGCTGATCTGGATCGACTGGTTGATCCTCATGCCTGCTCACTTGCCTGGATGGCATTTTGAGTGATAGGAGGGTTCCGGCGGTCGTGTCTGCGAGTGAGAATGGAATGATTGCTTTGGATACGCTGTCGAATTTTGGGACTGAAAGGTGGATGCCTTTGTCCGAGCTCAGGTTTGGGTAGAGGTAGGTTCTCGCATATTCTTGTCGCTGAACGATGTTAAGATTTTGCCAAGTGATTTTTTCGAAGTCGGCGCCATTCTCCCGGAGCAGTTTTATCATGGGCTCGTCGTTTTGATAGAATGCGAGGTTGAGGGGTAGAAATTGGCCCTCAATTTTTAGATTCGGATCTATTCCTGTCGCGATCATCTTCGCAACTAGTTCCAAGTTTTTTGAGCGAATGGCGTGAATGAGAGAGCGTGGCGTGACCTTCGCACCAGCGTTAAGGAGGAAAGAGATCTTTTCGTCCGGGAGAAGGTCGATGGGAGCGAGGGGGATTTGCGGGAGATCATTGCCTTTGATGCGGATCGCATAGTCTTTTGGAACGATTGAGAGAGCGTCAAGATCAGCGCCCGCGTCAATCAAGAGACGCATCATTTCTTCGTCGCCAAGGTGGGCTGCGATATGGAGCGCTCTCATTTGGTCGGTTTCACGTGAAAGGTCTACCTTGGCACCAGCCTGCATGAGAGTGTTTACGTATCGATGGTCATTTCTAGCGACCGCATCTAGTAAAGGTATCCCGGTTGGATTTAGGGTGTTTTTAAAATGCCAGTTAGAACTAATGTAATTTGGATCACTCCCAAGACTCACCAGAAATTTGACTCGCTCTAAGGTCAGTTCCCCAGCTCTTTCTTGTACTAGGAAATTTACCAAGGATTGAGACTTCGCTCCCTTTTGGACAAGCAATTCAGCGATCTCCCAAAACTCATCCCTGATCGCCCGATCAAGGGGGTGTGTGTTGAGTCTGTGATTGGGATCAGCACCAGCATCAAGAAGTTGTGCGGTGACGATTAGATTTCCATCTGTAACAGCACGATATAAGGCACCTCCGGTATTGGGATTAAGTCCTTTATCGAGGTAGAATTTGATCACCCGGCTCCATCCGCTGGAAGCAGCCCAGCCAAAGTCGTCGCCGGTTGCGATAAGATCGGGACTTGTGGTTTCAAGTTTTTTGAGTTCTGCGAGCTTCCTTTCTTCATCAGTTTCGGCGAGGGCCCCATTCCTCAAATCTTTCCCTGCAAGAGCGCGGTAGTTCTCTTTGACTAAGGTTGCTTGAGGTTCTACGTCGCCGAACTTCTTTGCGAAGTCCTCGTAGAGGGTGAGGGTCGCTTTTTCATCGCCTTGCTTTCGTTTGATCGAGGCCAGGCGGAAGAGAGCGACTGCCGCGACTTTGCGTTCGACTTCAAACGCTTTCAAAAGAGCCTCGTATTTCTCGGTGGCGGTTTTGAGGTCGCCTTCCGATTCCTCGGCGAAAAGGCCATCGCGGAGGAGTTCTTTAGAAGTTTGGCCTGCCGCCATGGAGATGGTGGCCCACATCAGGATTAGGAAAGTTTTCATCATGCCGGAGGGTAGCATGAAGGGGAGCGGGGAATGTCATGGAAGTGTCATGAGTTTGGCGAGGGGAAAAACGGTAGTCGAATAGCTGTGCTTTTGAGGCGGACGGCAGGGTTTCATCGGGAGTTGTTTGGTCCTCGCAGGCGGTATCAAAAGTAAAACTTTCGACTACCGTTGCCTGTCGTCTGCGGGGAAGTATGGGAGTCGTTTGCTAGGCGATGATCTTATCGATGACTTTACCTTTGCGATCTTGGGGGCCGAGTTTGGCTTTGGTGCCGGTAGTTTTGGCCATCGTATTGTAGACGTCTAATCCTTCGGCATTGACGTCGACGATTTGGCCGGTTTTGAGGCGGCCGCCGGCGCTGGTGCAGGCGTGGAAGACGCCGGAGAGTTCGCGTTTGGTGTCGTTGTGACGACCGTCGCCCGATTCGGTGGAGACGGTGATCATGGCGTTTTCCAAGATCGTTTTTCCGTTGGCCTCTTTTGTATCTTCGGTTGCGAGGAGGCTGAGGAAGTGGGCCACTTCGCGCATTTTCATGTGGGCGTGGGCGCGGAGTTGTTCGTTTTTTTTCTTTTCGTTGAACTTGTGCCACCATTCGTGGGAGCAGCCTTTGTCGCCGGAGGCGTTGAGCTGGGCGGAGTCATCGAAGGAGAAGCGTTTTTCTCCGTTGTAAATGTAGTCACCTTTGAGGCGGAGGCGTTCGCCGGCGGCGAGGAAGGTGAGGGAGCCGAAGCGGGCGCGGTCGGTCTGGATGGCGAGGGCGTAGAGTTCGGACATGAGTCGCCATTCGCGGGTGAGGTCATCGAGTTGCATGTCGAGGCCCTGGCCGCCGGGATCGGCTTTTCCTCCGTGGGGGAGTTGGGAGTCGGCGGGGCGGGGCGGGGCGTCTTTGTCGACTTCGAATTGGAAGGCGCGTTGTTCGTATTCGCGGATGCGGTCGAGGTGGTTCTTGAAGCGGTCTTTGGATGCTTGGCCGAGGGGTGAGTTTTTGCCGGAGTAGTGGCGGTATTGTTCGAGGACGGAATCGAGGACGCTGCGTTGAAGTCGTTCGTCGAGGTTTTCGTTTCCTCGCATGCGGCCGAAAACGCGGGTGAAGAGGTCGATGGGGCGTTCCTGCATGGCGGCGGCAACGGTGCCATCAGGGTGGTAGGAATGGACGTAGCGGGAGATGCGGCTGCGTCGGAAGAAGGTGCCGGCGACGAGGGTGGGGACGACGCCATCGGGCTGGCCTTTGGGGTAGTGGGCGCGGCGGAGGAGTTGGTCGAGACTGGCACCTCCGGCGCGGGCTTCGCCATTGGGTGGAGCGGCCGTGAAGGCGGCGGAGGAGCCATCGAAATGGGCATTGATGCCGGATTCGTCGGCGCGGACGTGATCGACTCCACGCATGATGAGGAGTTTGTCGGCGAGGGGTTTGAGGGGTTCCATGACGCCGGCGAAGCCTTCTTGTTGGAGTGGGGAAGGGATGCCGAGGCCGAAGAAGACGTTGAAGGCGCGCATGGGGATGGCGTTATTCGCGGCCGTGGTGGCGGCGGACATTTCTTCAAGGAAGGGGAGGCCGATGGTGGTGCCGGCGAGGCTGCGGAGGAGGGTGCGGCGGTTCATGAGATTTAGGATTTAAACTTTGAAGGGGCTTGGTTGAGGGGCTTAGGTGGTGCACTCAGACTAAAAGTCTAAGCTCCGTAAGGTTGAGGGTTTGTTACTGGGTGATGAGGGGCGAGGTGGCTAGGTGGAGGAGGACGTTTTGGTAGGTTTGGTCTTTTTGGACCTCTTTGAAGAGGGTGTCGAGGTGGGGGCGGTCTTGGGTCGCGATGGGGCGGCCTAGGGAAAATTGCGTGAGTTTCCAGATGATGTTTTGGCGGATGCGTGGGCTCTTGGCGAGAAGATCCATGAGCTCGCGGGAGCTTTGGTATTTGATGATGCCGGAGGTGCCGGGGATCAGGATTTCGCCGTCTTGACGGAGTTTGTTTTTAAAGTTGTCGGTGAGGGTGTAGCGGGCGAGGCCATCGTATTGTTCAAGGCCGAAGGCGAGGGGCTCGAATTTGGCGTGGCAGCCACCGCAGGATTCGTCCTTCATGCGTTGGGTGGCGATGGAACGTTGGG
>JBLHUR010000039.1:0-39889 GCA_047629805.1 Akkermansiaceae bacterium
GCTCTAAAGCCTCGAGTGGGCCGACCTCATGAAACCGTTTACGCAAGCGCTCGATGGTCCGTAAGATCATTCCGGTTTTTGAGACGACTTGTTGGTCGGTGAAAGCCGGCCCGTCCGGGCTCTCGTCGGTGAGTAAGAGCGCCCGCGCCTTGGAAACTTTATAAGCAGCAGCTCTCTTTTGACTGCTCAAGGCTGTCAGTTCTTCACGCTCTTCTGTTGATAATTCGATGCCCTATTTTTTAGGAATCTCCTCAAATTACCATGATGTAAATAATTACAAGTTAAAAATAAAAATACCCGACATTTTGTTTTAGTCACAGCACTAGAGAGCGCCCCTTTTTCGCAAGCCCAAAGCCGCCTTCTTGTGATCGAATTACACCCAAGTCTCATTTGCGACCTGTTCCTAAGTCAGACGCACACTCAGCTTCTTGCTGAGACGCAGGATCTGCCCGGGTTGACCGGAAAACTCCGCCATGGGATCGGTGAGCTTTTCGCCATCCAGCTGGACCGCTCCGGTGGTGATGAATTGCTTGCGCAACTCGCCATTGGATTTTTCGAGGCCAAAGCTTTCTTTGAAGACACGACTCACGACCTCCAAAACGTTCCCTTTTAAATCGGCAGTCGCCATTTCGGGGAGATCGGCCGCATTGAGGTCACGCTTTGAAAAACGAGTTTCCCAATCATCGCGCGCAGCCTGACCCGCTTCCGCGCTATGGTAGCGGTCCACGATACGACGGGCCAATTCCTTTTTGGCCTCCATCGGGTGCGCTGACTCATCACGCGCTGCTCCAAGAAGAAGAAGGTAGTAGCGGTCCATGAGGTCATCGCTGATGCTCATGAGCTTCCCGAACATTTCGTTCGGCTCCTCATTCACACCAACGTAGTTGTGGGCGCTTTTTGACATCTTCTTGGTGCCATCGAGTCCCTCCAAAAGCGGCATGCAAATGACCGACTGCTGAGGCTGGCCTTCTTCCTTTTGGAGATCACGCCCGACGAGCATGTTGAAAAGTTGATCGGTGCCGCCAATCTCGACATCGGATTTGAGTTCGACGGAATCCCAGCCCTGCATGATGGGGTATTGGAGCTCGTGAAGTCGGACTTCAGTCCCTTTGCTCACGCGCTCTTTGAAATCTTCGCGCTGGAGCATCTGCTGGAGCGTGACGCGGGCATTGAGCTTAAGAACTTGCTCGTAATTCATTTCACGAAACCACTCGCCATTGAAAACGATCTCCGTTTTTTCGCGGTCGAGAACCTTGAAGGCCTGATCGGTGTAGGTCGCGGCATTGGAAAGAACTTCTTCGCGCGTGAGCGGAGGCCGAGCGGTGCTGCGCCCGGTAGGATCGCCAACCGTTGCGGTAAAATCACCAATGAGAAGGATCGCTTGATGCCCCATCTCCTGGAACTGGCGGAGTTTTTCGAGCGGGACGGTGTGGCCCAAGTGAATGTCCGGCGCGGTGGGGTCGACGCCAAATTTAATCCGCAAGGGCCGGCCTTCCTTGAGCTTTTCATCGAGTTCCTTCTCGGAAAGAACCTTGGAAGTGCCACCTATCAGTTGGGCCAATGCGGGATGTGCTGCGTCGCTCATGAGGGCGCGAGTGAAGCTGGACCGCACGGGAAATTCAAGTGCGCGGAAAGACAAAAGCCGCTTTCCCTCAAAATATCGGGAAAACGGCTTTTGAAGAAAATTGGGGTGATCGACGGGACTTGAACCCGCGACAGCCAGAATCACAATCTGGAGCTCTACCAACTGAGCTACGACCACCGTCTTGGTGGGCGGGAGACTAGGAAGAAAACTCCGCTTGGCAAGGCGAGAATTAAGGAAAATGACTCAAACTCCGACCGGATGCCAAGTTGTCTTAATTTCCTGGAAATCGAGAATGTGATACGGACTGCGTGAAAGTGGCTTGTCGGCATGAAGCGCCACTCGTTTGAGATTTTCGGCGGCTTCCAATTCAGCGGCTTTGCTTTCCTCGGCATCGTCCGAGCAAAGGAGGACGCCATTGACATCCATGTGCTTCACGAATTCCTGGACGAGTTCGTCGCGATGTCCGGTAAGAATATTGACGACGCCTCCCGGAACGTCAGAGGTTGCGAGAACTTCGGCGAAGGAAATGGCGGTGAGGGCATTTTCACCCGCCAAGACAATGAGGGTGTTTCCTCCGATGAGAGCAGGCGCGATGGACGAGACCAACTCGGGCAGACTTCCGCGTTTCGGGGAAATAATGCCAACCACGCCGGTCGGCTCGGGGACCGAGAAGTTAAAGTGAGAAGAAGCAACCGGATTCACGGTTGAGAAAAGAGCCTGGAACTTATCGCTCCAACCGGCGTAATGAACGAGGAGATCGATGGCCTCGGCGACATCGGCTTGGGCATTTTCGCGCGGGTGGCCTTGCGCCACGAGTTCGGAGACGAATTGCTCGCTCCGGCCATCGAGAACTTCCGCGATCCGATAAAAGATTTGCCCTTTGAGATAAGCGCTGCTTTTTGCCCAAGCGCCCTGGGCCTTCCGCGCGGCCACCACGGAATTGCGGAAATCCTTGCGACTGGCGCGTGAGGCGTTTGCGAGGAACTCGCCCTTCGGCCCGCGAACCTCGAGAATTCGGCCCGATTCGGTGCGGGGGAATTTGCCGCCAATGAAGAGTTTGTAGGTCTTCTTGATTCCAAGAGTGCTCATAAGGGGAAGACTACACAAAATCTCATCCGAGGTCGAGAAATGGACATTAATGCTTGAATACGCATCATGTTGTGCTATTTTTGATGCATGAGAACGACCGTAACGATTGATGACACCTTGTTGGAAAAGGCAAGGAGCTATGCTGGAGTGGAAAAAGTCAGCGAATTAATTGATTTAACCTTAAAGAACTACGTCGCCAGAGAAGCGTCCTCCAGATTAGCCGCTTTAGGTGGGAGTGATCCCTTCGCAGAGTTCGCTTCGCGGAGAAAGATCGCAGAAGAGCCCGGACCGACCTATCGCGGAATGCTTGCCGAGCCCAAAATGGACTTCAACGCAAAGGACCCTGAATCATGAAGGTCCTCGTGGATACGAGCGTGTGGATCAATCACTTCCGTATTTCCAATCCCCTCCTCTCCCGTTTGTTAGAAGACGGTCAGGTCCTCATTCATCCACTTATTTTGGGCGAGTTGGCCTGCGGGAATTTTAAGGAGCGTGCGGTGGTCCTGAGATTTCTCCGCGATCTTCCGATGGCGAAAGAAGTCACGGTCGAGGAAACCTTAGCTATGGTGGAAGAGCGGAAATGCCACGGCAAGGGAGTTGGCCTGATCGATTTTATGATCCTAGCCGCCACTCTCATCACGCCGGAAGCGATGCTTTGGACAGATGACAAACGCCTCGGCCAGCAAGCCGAGTTAGCGGGAAAGGCCTGTGGCCCGATTAAGTGGTGACTTTGCAGTAAGCAGCGAGGCCGTGAAGTCCCCCTTCGCGTCCGATTCCGCTCTCTTTATATCCGCCAAAGGGCGAAGTCGGGTCGAACTTGTTGAAGGTATTTGCCCAAACGACTCCGGCATTTAATCCGGTCGTCATTTTGAAAATCTTGGACCCCTTGTCGGTCCAAACTCCCCCACTCAATCCATAAGGTGTGTTATTCGCTTTGGTGAGAGCCTCTTGCGGGGTGCGGAAAGTTTGAATTGCGAGAACCGGGCCGAAGATCTCTTCCTGTACGATGCGATGACTCTGCGCGCACTCGGTGAAGAGAGTTGGCTTGAACCAATTTCCTTTTCGCGGGAGTCCGCCGGACGGTTGCCAAAAATAAGCCCCCTCTTCTTTCCCCACTTTCACGAGAGCCTTGATCCGCTCCAGTTGCTCGGCGGAATTGATGGCACCAATGTCGGTGTTCTTATCGAGCGGATCACCTACGATGAGAGACTCCATGCGCTTCTGAAGTTTCTTGATGACTTTATCGGCGATACTTTCCTGCACGAAAAGCCGCGAGCCTGCGCAGCAGACGTGGCCTTGATTGAAAAAGATCCCGGTCACGATTCCCTCGACCGCTTCGTTAATCGCAGCATCTTCGAACACGATGTTGGCGGCCTTTCCTCCAAGCTCCAAAGTGAACTTTTTACCCGTCCCCGCCACGGATCGCCGGATCGCTTTTCCAACCGTGGTCGAGCCGGTGAAGGCCACCTTGTCGACGTCGGGATGTTCCACCAAAGCCTGACCGGTTGCCCCTGCTCCGGTGATGATATTGACGACTCCCGGTGGGAGCCCGGCGTCTTCAAAAAGTTCCGCCAACTTCAAGGCGGTCAGCGGAGTGGTCTCAGCGGGTTTTAAAACTACGGTATTTCCACAAGCGAGCGCGGGAGCGATTTTCCACGCGGCCATCAGCAGTGGAAAATTCCAGGGAATGATCTGACCGACGACCCCGAGGGGGTGAATCTCGGCACCCGGAAAAGCATAGCCGAGTTTATCGGCCCAACCGGCGTGATAGAAAAAATGCGCCGCCGCCAAGGGAACGTCGACGTCACGGCTCTCGCGGATCGGCTTACCCCCATCAATCGTCTCGGTCACCGCAAATTCACGGGCCCGCTCCTGAATGAGACGGGCGATCCGGAAAAGATATTTGCCACGCTCGGCAGGAGGCATTTTGGACCAAACTTCGTCGTATGCTTTGCGAGCGGCCTTGACCGCCAGATTCACTTCTTTTTGCCCGGCCAGTCCAACTTCCGCGATCACTTCTCCCGTGGCTGGATTCGTCGTTTGAAACCGCTTCGGCGCTTTCACCCACTTTCCTCCTATGAAGAGGTCGTAGGTTTTCTTGATCTCGAAGTGATCGGTGGACTCGGGAGCAGGCGCGAACCCACCCGATAGAAAATCATTGGCACTCATGAAACTTAGTCTTGGGTAAAATAATCGCCGCTCTGATAGCGGCCGGTTTCCTGTTTGCGAATTTGCATCAGGAGATCATTGGTGAGAGAGCTGGCTCCGAAGCGGAACCAATCGTTCGTGAGCCACTTCGGCCCGAGAACTTCGCGAACCATGACGAGATATTGCAGGGCGAGCTTGGCATTACTAATCCCCCCCGCTGGTTTCATCCCCACCATCCGTCCGGTTCGCTCATGAAAATCCTCGATCGCCTGAAGCATGACCAAGGTTACCGGCAAAGTCGCCGCTATCGGAACCTTACCCGTCGAAGTCTTAATAAAATCAGCGCCTGCCGCCATCGCCATGTCACTGGCGTAGCGCACATTGTCGTAAGTCGTCAGCTCACCCGTTTCTAAAATCACTTTGAGATGGGCTTTGCCGCAAGCCTCCTTGCAAGCCGCGACCTCGTCATAAATGGCCCGATATTCTCCCTGTAAAAACTGCCCGCGCGAAATCACCATATCGATCTCATCCGCGCCCTCACCCACCGCGTAGCGAACTTCGGCAAGACGTTCCTTTAATCTCATCTGCCCACTTGGAAACTGGGTCGCAACCGACGCCACTTTCACCTTCGAACCAGCAACCGCCTTGGCCGCCGTCGCCACCATGCGCGGATAGACACAAACCGCCGCCGCCGGCCCCACCGAGGGATCTCCGGGAAGGGGTTGCATCGCTTTTTGACACATCTGCCGGACCTTTCCCACCGAATCAGCTCCTTCCAAAGTCGTCACGTCCAACATCGTCACCGCGATCTTCAATGCCGACATCTTGGTCTCCTTCTTCAGACTACGAGCACAGAATCGTTGCGCACGCTCCTCGACGCCGACTTGGTCGATCGCCGGAGAATCACGGCGGGCTGGAAAAGGTAAATCCTCGGTCTTCACGGTCGGAAGCTTAGGAAGCAAAAAGAGGCAGGGCAAGTTTTCGAGCCCAAAAGCTCACTAAAAACCAGATCAAAGTGCTAACTTCAAAAAGCCCACCCCCTTCTTCACTAAAAGATCGCTTTCATCGTTGATAATTCCTTGACTCCCCCCGCCCTTATCCCTATTCCCCCGCTCTCCCAAGAACCTTTTCCTTTATTAGACCATGGCACTTACCGAAGTTATCCTCCGCGAAAAAATCAATTCCCTCGGCGCTGAAGCTGATGTCGTCAAAGTAAAAGCTGGCTACGCCCGCAACTTCCTCATCCCTTCTGGTAAGGCTTATGAGGCGACAAAAGGCAACCTTCGTCAGATCGAAAACCTCAAAACTTCGCGCGTGAAGCGGGAAGCGGCCGAGCTGACGATCGCTCAGGACCTTGCTGGGAAAATCGCCCGCCTCAAGCCCAAGTTCACCCTCGACGTGGGCAAAAACGGCAAGGCTTTCGGATCCGTCACTTCTATCGACATCCACAAGGCTCTCGAAGACAAAGGCATCGAGATCGACCGCACCGCGATCCAGCTCAACAAGCCGATCAAGTCCACCGGCAAGACCGACGTTGAAATCAAGCTACATGCTGACGTCGCCACCACGCTGACCGTCACGGTTGCAGCAACTGAAGAGACTGCTTCCGCGTAAATCTCCTCAGACGATTCATTTCCAAAAAAGCCCGGCTTTCAAAGTCGGGCTTTTTTTATCGTTTCCTCCCCGCCCATTCATCTCCAAGCTCTTCCCTGTGATCGGCCTTATTGATTCCGGGGTTGGCGGTTTTTCCGTCCTCCGGGAAATTCGTGCCCTCTTGCCTGACCAAGCAATCACTTACATCGGCGACAACGCTTGGTGCCCATACGGAAATAAAACCTACGCAGAAATCCGAGAACGTACCTTCGCCCTCACCGACCACCTCCTCAAAGAAGGTGCCGAAGTCATTGTCGTCGCCTGCAACTCGGCTACCATCGTCGCGATCGAGGCCCTCCGCGCAAACTACCTCGCCCCCTTCATCGGGATGGAGCCCGGCGTCAAACCTGCCACCGCTCTCACCAAAACCGGCACCATCGGTGTCCTCGCCACCGAGGCCTCACTTCGCGGAGATAAATTTCACAACCTCGTGGCCACCCACGCCCGGGGCCTTCGCGTCATCACCCAACCTTGCCCAAAATTTGTCGAACTCGTGGAACAGGGCCTCCTTTCCGGACCGAGAGTCGATGCCGCCATTGACGAATACACTTCCGAAATGCTCGCTGCCGGAGCCGATGTCATCATCCTCGGTTGCACCCACTACCCCTTTCTCAGAGAAGCACTCACCGCCCGTTTGCCCGACCACATTCGCTTCATCGATACCGGCGACGCCATCGCTCGTCGATTGGGTCAACACGCTCTCACTCCTGACAAAGAACCACTTGTGAAAGTCTTCACCACCGGCATTCCCGAAAGCGTCGTATCTCTCCTTCAAATCCTAACTCCTGAAATCCAAGCCTCTTGCGCCCCACTCATTCTCAGATGAAACATAAAACACCCATCATTTGCTCCCTCCTCTCACTGAGCTTGGTCTTAGCATTCTTCCTCGTTCGGAATTCTTTCTCTCCTAATCCCTCGATCGACGACCAAAATTCAACGGAAACCTCCTCCCCTCCGACCAAACCCACTCTACCCGATCCCATCTACACCACAGGTCCTAAGTCTGTCGATGGCATCGGCAAATTTTACCAAGACCGCGAGATCGCCCACGTCATGGGGCACCGCGGCATCAAATGGCTCGAACGGCCCGAACGTGAATTTGAAGAATCACCCACTCGCGCCATCGATTTCATCGACTTGAAAGAATCGGACGTCATCGCCGACATCGGTGCCGGATCTGGATATTACAGCCTCCGCCTCGGCATGAAGCACCCGGAAGCAAAGGTCATCGCCGTCGATATTGAGAAGGAAATGATTGGCTTTCTCGAACAACGAATCGCCCAGCTCAGTGCAGAAAACGTCAGCACTCATCTCGGAACGATCGAAGGGATCAACCTACCTCCCGATTCCATTGATGCTGCCCTCATGGTCGATTCATACCACGAATTCTCCCACCCCTACGAAATGATGTCCTCCATTGTCTCAGCCCTCCGTCCTGGTGGCCGGGTCTTTCTCCTCGAATATCGGGCCGAAGACCCCACAGTCCCCATCAAACTCCTCCATAAAATGACGCAGGCCCAAGCCAAAAAAGAAATGGCCCTCGTCGGACTTGAGTGGGAAAAAACCCTCGACGACCTTCCTTGGCAACACTTCATGGTCTTCCGAAAGCCATGACCCCCGTCCCCTCTTGGCTCCACCCCTCCCGCCCCTACCTCGTCGGGATTTCAGGAGGGCGCGACTCCATCGCACTCCACCACTGGCTCCAGGCCGCCGGCTTTCAAAAGCTCACCTATTGTCACCTCAACCACGGCTTACGCGGTAACGAATCCGATGGTGACGAAGCCTTCCTGCACGACCTCCTCGGCTCCAACCTCCTCACCAAAAAGATCGACGTCGCGGCCCTCGCCTCGGACGATAAACTCTCCCTCGAAACTGCCGCCCGCACCGCCCGCCATCGCTTTTTTCAAGAATGCGCCACCTCCACCGGCATCACTTCCATCCTCCTCGGTCATCATCTCGACGACCAAGCCGAAACCATTCTCTTTAATCTCCTTCGCGGCTCTGCCGGAGCCAAAGGAATGTCGCAAGGACACATCATCGACGGCCTCACCTACCTCCGCCCCCTCCTCGAAGTTCGCCGCATTCAAATCGATGACTTCATCGCAAAAGGCAGACATCCTTACCGCGAGGATTCCTCAAATACCGAACCCTTCGCCACCCGCAACCGCCTCCGTCACGAAGCCCTTCCCCTCCTCGCCGATATCCTCGGCCACGACCCCGTCCCCGGCCTCATCCGATCCTGGCACCGCACCCGCGAACTTGAAGAAATCGCAAGCACCCACCTCGACTCCCTTAAGCTCCTCGATCCTCAAGGCCGAATTCATCTCCCAACCTTCCGCGAACTTTCCCCCGCCCTCCAAAAAAAAGCTCTTCACCAGTTCCTCAAAGATCAAAAGATCCCCGAACTTTCCTCCGATCTCATCAACCGCGCACTCTCCCTCATTCCACCCAACTCCCCGCCCTCCATCAATCTTCCCGGAGGTCAACGCTTGCGCCGAAAGGAATCCCGGCTCTTTATCTCAGCATGAAACACCTCTCCTTCCTTCCCCTCCTGCTCATCGCCTCTTGTGGTTCACTCAAAAAGGACGACGATAAAGACGACGATAAAGACAAAATTACCGGACCCGAAAAAAAAATCATTGGCCGCATCGCCTCTGTTTCGCGAGCCGGTGAATTCGTCCTCATTCAAAAGTTCGGCCCCGGTGCCCTGCCTAAAAACACCATCTACCAATCCCAAGGGCCAGAAGGTCGCACGGCCTCACTCCGCCCATCGGGCGAACGGGTCCGTGATTTCTATGCCGCCGACCTCGTGAGCGGGAATGTCGAGAAAGATGACGCAGTCGTTGGCTACCCAAATTTAGCCAAGAAAAAGGAACAAGAGCCCGATCTCACCGACTCTGAGGAAAAAAAGGAGATAACTCCCTCACTGCCAGCAAAAAAGATGTCTGACAAACTTGATGATAAAGAGCCCCAAACTATCGGGCTTCCAGACTAGTCACGGCCGTTTGACTGTGGGTATTTTATGATTTATTTAAAAAATTAGCGGTTTCGACTTGAGTTTAGTCCGACTTTATTGGCAATATCGCTTTCGAAGCTGCTGGGATCCCCTAATTACCCAAAACACTCGAAAGTCGTAACACAATGAAATCAAGCACAGTAAACTCTTCAGGAACCGGCAAAGTAGACACTGATCGTCTCGCCGACTTCGTTCTAATGACGCAGAGATCCTGCATCCTCAACCTCTCAACGGAACTGAACCGGGGAAATCTTTCCTTCCCTCAATTCTTCCTCCTCACCTACCTCTCCAGCGAAGATTACCTGACCATGTCAGCGATCGCCAAAAAGATGGGTCACTCCACTGCTGCCGCAACTGGATTGGTAGACCGTCTTGAGAAGCTGAACTTCGTCGAGCGGGTGCACGCTGCCGAGGATCGCCGTAAAATCATGGTGCGCATCACGAACGACGGAAACGAGATCGTCGCAACCATGCGTGGTCACATCGCCACCGAGCTTGCCGACCTCATGGAAGACCTTGACGAAAACGAGGCATCTTCAGTCGCCGCAGCGACCGAAGCTATCGAGGGTAAGAACCTCACTTCCTAATCTTTTTCTCTCCGGAAAAATCTTCGCCAAGGAAACTTGGCGAAATGCCGACGCTTCCTCTACGCTCACCGCGTGCAGGAAGCGTCTTTCTTTTTAGCCCCCCTTCAGGAGTCACCCGGGCATCGGGCCGCCTTTATCGAGCGAGTCCCAGGAATCGTAACTACCACCGACAAAGCCGACACCCTCGCCAGCCTGCAACCAGTGCATGACCACGCCGCACGCACTCTCGGCTTCGAGCGCACTTACCACGCCGAGCAAGTCCATGGCAGCGCCGTCGCCACCATCACCGCCGCATCTCCCCTGATGACTCTTGGGATCGACGGCTTAATCACGAACGAGCCAGGTATCCTCCTCGGCATTCACGTCGCCGATTGCGGAGCCCTTTACCTGCTCGACCGTAAAACCGGAGCCATCGGTCTCCTGCATTCCGGAAAAAAGGGGACCGAACAAAACATCACCGGAAAGACCATCGCCGCCATGATGGCAAACTGTGGCACCAATCCAGCGGATCTCACGGCCGTCCTAGCCCCCTGCATCCGCCCGCCGCACTACGAAATCGACTTTGCAAAAATGATCCGCGAGCAGGCCCTCGATTCGGGAATTTGTGAAAAAAAATACCACGACCCAGGCCTCTGCACCGCTTCAAATCTCGACCGATTCTACTCCTACCGCCTTGAAAAAGGAAATACCGGCCGCCTTCTCGCCCTTTTCGGACGCACCATATCATGACCACGCTCGCTCCTGCCAAAATTAATCTCTCCTTAAAGATCACTCGCAAGAGAGAAGACGGCTTCCATGAACTCGAAACCCTCGTCCTCCCCCTGCCCAGTCTAGCCGATGAATTGACCTTCGAGTCCGCCAATTCTTACTCACTCCACTGCGACACTCCCGGCGTCCCGACCGATGAGACCAACCTCGTCTCCCGCGCTCTCCGTCTCTTCGAAAAGAACACCAGCCAAGCCTGCCCTTTTCGCGTCACTCTTTTTAAAAAAACCCCCCACGGAGCAGGCCTCGGCGGAGGCAGTGCGGATGCTGCCCAAACCTTCCTCGCCCTCAACGAGCTCACTGGTTCCGCCGTGCCTCTCGAAACCCTCGCCGCATGGGCCGGCGAACTCGGCTCGGACATCCCCCTCTTCCTCTACCCGTCACCCTGTTGGTGCAGCGGACGCGGAGAGATCATCCAGCCCCTTGATCTCAACTGGAAATCCCGCATCCTCCTCTTCAAGCCCACCTTCGACATCCCCACTCCCTGGGCCTACTCCCGGTGGCAGGACTCCCGAGAAGTTCAGGGAATCTCTTACTCACCGCAAACCGCAGGAGGTCAATCCCTCTTCAACGACCTCGAACGTCCCGTCTTTGAAAAGCATCGCTTCCTCGCCGAACTGAAGCAATTCCTCCTCGATCACCCCGGCACCGAAGCTGCCATGATGTCCGGGTCCGGGTCCACCGTCTTCGCCGTTTTACACGACAGCACCGATGCCGAATCCCTCCAAAAAGAAACCCTCGCAAAAATGGACCCCACACTTTGGAGCCATCTCGCAATCTTTTAAATAATCAGGCGACACCCCGAGGCCTAAGTGTTACGATCTCCAACAGATCAAACGACCCCTTTTTCTTAATGGCACGCGCAAACAATCTCACCATGTGTTCCTTCTGTGGCAAAAGTCACTCGGAGGTCAAAAAACTCATCGCCGGTCCCGGCGTCTATATTTGTAACGAATGCATCGACGTCTGCTCGACCATTCTCCGTAAGGAATTGGCCGGAAATGCCGAGCCGAAAGAGGAACTCGGAGGACTTCTCGAAGAAGGGATCCCCACTCCCGCCGAACTTCTCCAACACCTCAACGACTTCGTCATTGGACAGGAGGACGCAAAGAAAGTCCTCTCAGTCGCCGTATATAACCACTATCAACGTCTCAAACAGCATGAAGTCGCTGACGATAAGTTCGCCGACGTCGAGATTGAAAAGTCCAATGTCCTCCTCCTCGGCCCCACCGGTTCGGGAAAAACTCTCCTCGCAAAGACCCTCGCTCGTCTTCTTGATGTTCCTTTCTGCATCGTCGATGCCACCACCCTAACTGAAGCCGGTTACGTCGGTGAAGATGTCGAAAACATCATTCTACGTCTCCTCCAATCCGCCGATTTTGATGTCGAGCGCGCCGAACGTGGCATCATTTACGTCGATGAGATCGACAAGATCGGACGCAAAACCGAAAACGTCTCCATCACCCGTGACGTTTCCGGAGAAGGGGTCCAGCAAGCCCTGCTCAAAATCCTCGAAGGCTCGGTCTGCAACGTTCCCCCTCAGGGCGGACGCAAGCACCCCCAGCAGGAATACATTCAGGTCAATACCGAGAAGATCCTCTTCATCTGTGGCGGAGCCTTCGTGGGAATGGAAGACATCGTCCGCCGTCGCCTCGGAAAACGCACCCTCGGGTTTAACGCCATCGAAACTGAAGCGACTGAAGAAGCCGAAGAAATAGCCCTCCTCAATCAAGTCCGCGCGGAGGATCTCCTCCACTTTGGCCTCATCCCCGAATTCATCGGCCGCCTTCCAGTTCTCACCTCGCTGCGGAAGCTCACGGAATCTGAACTCGTTCAGATCCTCACCGAACCCAAGAATGCTCTTTTGAAACAATATCAAAAGCAGCTCTCCATGAACAACGTTCAGCTCAAAGTCACCAAGGACGGCCTTACCGCCCTTGCTAAACAAGCGATCGACCGCGGCACCGGAGCGCGAGCTCTGCGTTCCATCTTCGAGCGCCTCATGCTTGACGTCATGTTCGAAATCCCTTCCCGCGAAGACATCGAATCCGTGACCGTCAACGCCGCCAGCGTGAAAGGCGACAAGGCTCCCGTCATGAAGAAAAAGCGCTCTAACGCCGCATAGCCCAGGAAGGAGACTCTCCCGAGTCTCCAACCGCAAGGGTCCTGCGACCAATCCGACTTAGAGAAGATCCATCTGATCTTCTTCCATCGCAAACTTAACTCCGACGCCCAAAAGTCGGACCGGCTTGCCCTCACCCCGGCTCCAAGCAAGCCGGAGGAGTTCTTCGTAAGTCTTTTCATCCATCACCCCGCCCGCCTTTTCAGCGGTCGTCTGCGTAAAGTCGTCGAACTTTAATTTCACCACGCGGGATTTGATCTCCTGATCCGACTTCCGCTTCACCGCGTCCGCGACTTCGAATCTCAGCTTGCGGAGAACGTTCATGAGCCAGTCAACATCATCAATGTTTTCGCGAAAGGTCCGTTCCTTGGAAAGAGATTTCCGCGTCCGATCCACCGAGACCTCCCGCTCATCCCTCCCACGAGACCGCTCATAAAGTTCAAGGCCCCAGCGGCCCAATTTGTCCGCGAGTTCGATTTTTGAAAACTCCTGCAGGTCTCCACAGGTGACAATCTTCAGCTTGCCCAGAGTTTCCTGGCCACGCTTCCCCACCCCCTGAATTTTAGCCACTCGCAGCCCCCTCATGAATCCATCGATCTGTTCCGCTTTCACCTCCAACTGACCATCCGGCTTATTCCAATCGCTCGCGATCTTAGCAATCATCTTGTTAGGAGCAATTCCAGCCGAGGCCGTCAAACCCGTCTCCAGAAAAATCGTTCGCCGAATCTCCTGCGCCAGGGCCGCTCCAGATTCAGCGCGGTGGCTCACATCCAAATAGGCCTCATCAAGAGATAACGGTTCCACGAGATCGGTATAGCGTCCAAAAATCGCACGAATCTTATTCGACTCCTCTCGGTAAACATCGAAACGCACCTCGGTCAAAATGATCTCCGGACAAAGCTGCCGTGCCTTAAAAACCGGCATCGCCGAACGACAACCAAACTTCCGCGCCTCGTAATTCGCAGTCGTCAAAACCCCGCGGCCCGAACTCCCACCAACCCCTACCGGCTTCCCTACCAACGAAGGATCATCACGCACCTCGATGGCGGCATAAAAGCAGTCCATGTCGATGTGGATAATCTTCCGGGGCACATGAACACTCTAACCCGCATGTTCATCGGAACAAACCGGAAAGGGATGAGGGCTGAACAAGAGGCTCTTAGCCGAATGGCACTTCCTTTGGGCCTTCCTCATATCAGCCCAGCCCAACGGGCTGGGTGTGGGGCAGAGACCGAGCTGTTCGCTGAAGGCGAACTTCATACGGCTGCCCGTATGACCTTGTCCTTCAGAGAACTCGCGTGGTTACCCTTTCACATGGGGCGGCACTTCGTTCGGCCCCATGCTGGTATCATTCAGGCCTTTGGCCAACTTGAGGAGGATCGCGACCAACTCCCTTAAGGAAGTGCCTTTCGGCTAAGGGCCTCTTCGGCCCGACTGCGGAGCCAGAGTTACTAAGTGAACCAGCTCCGCGACCCGGCCCGCAGCGACTAAGAGTCGCCGTTTCTGCCCCCTAAACATCAAAGAAGTCGTCCCCAAAGGAACCTGACTTCTGGAGGTAATAGTCATACCCACCGGAATACTTCTTCACCTCGCCATTCGCAATATGCCAGGTATGTTCTGCCAGCGAGCGGATAAAGTGGACATCGTGCGAGATGAAAACGAGGGTTCCTTCATACTGCTTCAAAGCTGAAACCAAGGCTTCAATCGAAGTCAAATCAAGGTGAGTTGTAGGCTCATCCATCAGAAGCAAGTTCGGCGGATCAACCAAGAATTTCACAAGCGAAAGGCGGGATTTCTCACCACCCGAGAGAATCTTGACCCGCTTGGAAACATCATCTTTCTTGAAGAGGAAAGATCCCAAAATCGAGCGAGCCTCATTCTCGCGCATTCCGCCACCAGCATCGACGACTTCCTCCAGAACGGAATTGTTCTCATTCAGGGTCACCGCACGGTGCTGTGAGAAGTAACCAATCTTGGTTGTCGTTCCGACATTCCGTTTCCCGGCATCCCCTTTTTCGAGACCTGCGAGCATCTTCATGAGCGTTGATTTACCAGCACCGTTTGGCCCCACTAAAACAATGCGATCTCCCCGCTCGATTTGAACATCGAGGTTCTTGTAGAGAACATTGTCGTCGTAGGCTTTGTCGACATTCTCAAGCGAGATAACCCGCTGGGTCGAACGTGGTGGCTGGGGAAAGTGGAAGTGGAAAAGCTTACGCGGTTTGCGCGGCTTGGGGAACTTATCCATCTTATCAATCATCTTAAGGCGACTCTGCACCTGTGAGGCCTTCGAGCCAACCGAGCGAAATTTGTCGATAAATTCCTGAATCCGGGCGATCTCTTTCTTCTGGTTTTGAAAAGCCTTCAACTGCTGATCATAGCGCTCGTCCTTCAGTTGGAGAAACTTGCTGTAATTTCCCTCGTAGGCGATGAACTTCTGCTCATCGATCTCGTAAACCTTCTCCACGACGCCATCCATGAAGGAACGATCGTGGGAGATGATCAGAAGCGCGCCAGGGTATTGATTGAGATAACGCTGGAACCACATCAGAGAATTCAGATCGAGGTGGTTCGTCGGCTCATCAAGCATGAGGAGATCGGGCTCCTGCACCAGAAGACGGGCCAGGTGTGCTCGCATGATCCAACCTCCGGAAAACACGTTACCGGGCCGGGAAAAGTCTTCCTGCGAGTATCCAAGACCAGCGAGGATCTTCTTGGCTTTTGGCTCCAGCTGATAGCCGTTGAGTTCCTCGAAACGATCCTGAGCTTGCGCAAATTCGGCGGTCCCCCTCACGGCAGTTCGAACCGTCTGCATCACCTTGATCAATTCCTCGCTGATCCCCATCGAAATTTCCAAAATGGAAGCTTCACCCGGATCACCCGCTTCCTGCGCGAGGTAGCCCACAAGGCCATATTCTTCCCGTTCCACTGTGCCAGAATCCGATTCCTCCTCGCCGAGGATGATCTTAAAAAGGGTCGATTTACCGGCCCCGTTCGGTCCGACAAGGGCAACTCGTTCACCCCAGTTGATCGTCAATTCAGCGTTTTCAAAGAGAACGCGACCCCCGAGGGCCTTGGTCATTTTTTTGATCGTCAACATGGCGAGAGGGATGTCGGACGGGATGGCGTCAGAGTCAAGAAGTTTGCGGGAGGGCAGGATCTAGGAACCGACTGCCGGTACTGGGCTGACTGGCACAATCCTGACCACTGTATTCGAGCCCATACCGCTTGAGTAAAAGGCGATCCATTTCCGCATTGTATCCTTTATAGTAGGTCAACGTTCCGTAAAAGTCCCCCCCTTCCTTCACTCCGACGTAACGAAAGAGTGCATAGTGAGGCCAAAAGCCCAATCGAAACATTGGGAATGTCGAAGCGAATAATTCTGAAATCTGTCTCTTGGGCATAGTCTCTCGCAGCCAAGACACCTTGCCGCTTTGTTCGACGCTGGGAAGTTTCCAACGGTCACTGCCGACGCTGCGCGATAATTTTTTGATCAGACTCCCCTTCTTTCGATCCATTTGAACAGGAGAGGAGAGCAACACTGAAAAAGAGAAAGACCAAACACCTGCTGAGATTCACGGCCTTCCGCTATCCAATAAAGAACACTTTTGAAAGGTCATAGACTTGGCAGGGCACTTTAAATACCGAAGGGGCACGCCGAGTGCCGCCATACAAAAAAGCCGCTCCGGTTTCCCGAAGCGGCCTTGTGAGATAGGCTTCCCGAACTCGAAGCGGCTGAGAGCCTCTTCTACGCTCGGGCGAGGATTACTTCTCCTCTGGTGATGGGCTCCACTCCTCGGAGTCGTTGTTGCTGGTGGCAAGGTTGAACGCTTGCTCCAGACCAACGAGGTCGCTGGATGGACGGAGGGTCTCGAAGGACGCGCTCTCTTTCTGAAGCTGATCGTCTGAGTAAGCAACCGCCTTGATGGAGAGTCCAATGCGGCGCTCGATCTTGTCGACCTTGATGACGCGGGCCTCGACTTCGTCGGCGACCTTGAGGACATCCTTAACGCGCTCCACGTGCTCTTCGCTAAGCTGCGAGATGTGGATGAGGCCGTCGATGTCGCCATCGAGGCTGACGAAGGCTCCGAAGGAAGCGATCTTGGCAACTGTTCCGGTGACTTTATCGCCAACCTTAAACTTACCGTCGATGTCAGACCATGGATCGTTATCAAGCTGCTTGATACCAAGGGAAACACGCTGGTTCTCCTTGTCGATGCTGAGAACAACCGCTTCGACTTCGTCGCTCTTCTTGAGCATCTCGGAAGGATGGTTGATCTTGCGGGTCCAACTGAGGTCGGAAACGTGGATCATGCCGTCGATACCCTCTTCCAGGCCAACAAAGGCACCGTAAGCGGTCAGGTTGCGAACCTCGCCCTTGATCTCTTTGCCAATTGGGTAACGGGCTTCGATCTCGGACCATGGATTCTCTTCGAGCTGGCGGACGCCGAGGGAGATTTTCTGCTCCTCGATGCTGATTCCGAGCACAACCGCTTGGATCTCCTGATCGAGTTCGAGAACATCGCTGGGGCGCGTGATGCGCTTGACCCAGGAAAGCTCGGACACGTGGACGAGACCTTCGACACCTTTTTCGATTTCGACGAATGCTCCGTAAGGAAGAAGTTTGGTCACCTTTCCGGCAACCTCGGCTCCGATTGGGAAGCGAGCTTCGATGTCGGCCCATGGGTTGTCGGTCATCTGCTTGAGACCAAGTGAGACCCGCTCTTTGTCGCGATCGACGTCGAGGATCTGAACCTCGATTTCCTGACTGATGCGAAGCATCTCGGATGGGTGAGCGATGCGACCCCAGCTCATATCAGTAATATGAAGGAGTCCGTCCATGCCCTGAAGGTCAACAAAGGCACCAAAGTCGGTGATGTTCTTAACCTGTCCCACAACCTTATCACCAACCGTGACAGTCTGGAGGAACTTCTGGCGAAGCTCGGCGCGCTCGGCCTCGATGACTTCGCGGCGGCTAAGAACGAGGTTCTTGCGGTCGTCGTTCACTTTTACGATTTTGAATTCGTAAACGTTCCCTACGTATTCCTGAAGGTCGCGAGGAGGAATGATGTCGACCTGGGAACCGGGGAGGAATGCCTCGACACCGACGTTCACCATAAGGCCACCTTTGACAGCACCTTTGACTTTTCCTTTCACAAGGCCACCTGCCTCGTAAACTTGCATGATCTTTTCCCAGTTCTGCTTGTGGGCCGCTTTCTCTTTAGAGAGGACAATCAGTCCTTCATCATCTTCGAGACGCTCAAGGAGAACTTCAACTTCGTCGCCGACTTCGATATCTTCATCTTCGAATTCGGAAACAGGGATGGCTCCCTCTGATTTATATCCAATGTCGACAACGACGACTTGGGGGCGGATGTCGAGGATCGTGCCATTGACAATCGATCCTTCTTTAAACTCGCGGAAGTGCTCGTCGATCAAAGCGGAAAGCTCTGAACTCGAGGACTCCGCCACTGCGGTATCACTCATAACTGTAGGTTAGAATTTGGGTTAGTTTGGTTAATCGTCCAGACGACAGGTGCCCCACTGGAAGGAAACGAACATTGCGGGGCGCCAACGTGTTCGTCTCCAGCTCCTCACCGATTCCCGTAAAGAAAAAGGGCCATTCGCGTTTTCTACGCCCGACAAATATCGTCGGAGCATAAAAAACGCGAATGGCACACTCGAAGGGATTCGAACCCCTGGCCTCCTGATTCGTAGTCAGGCGCTCTATCCAGCTGAGCTACGAGTGCTAATTCGCGTGGCGTGACTTTAGGAAAAAAGCGAGGGCCGTCAATCCTTTAAGAGGAAAATTTCAGGATTCGTGATCATTTCTATTTCCGCGTCTTTAAGACAAAGAGCAGACAGACCGCGATCATGACCAAAATCCAGACGCGTCCGATCAAGGAACGGCTAGACTCGTCGCTCTCAATCTCGAGATTTAGAATCAGAGCTTCCTCGCCAACGACCTGTATTTTCCGGGTGAAAACCACCGATCTTCCATAAGTCGGAATGAAGGGATCGAGCTGCTGACCCACCGGTTCAGTGATCCCTTGCTTGCGGACCCACATTGCTGCGATGGTATCAAGCTGGCGGTTCACCTCGGCATTGTTCCCGCTGACAATATTACGGTAGTCATCGCGGCCGAAGTTGAGTTTCCCGGCGAAAACCGGGTTCGCCAGAGTCGCGGCTTCAATTTGATCAATCCCCTGGTCCACCTGAAGTTGCACCCCGCTGTTATCATTATAGAGGCGCTGGCGGCGGGTGTTCAAAGCGACCACGGCTTGCTGGGTGGCCCCATTGAAGACCTGCACGCCGACATCGTCATTGCTGGCGCGATCAAGATTAGCCTGATTGTAAACCTGTACCAGAGTCCTGTTCGCCTTGGCATTCTCGCCCGACTTCATGAATCCTGCGGCCTTATTCAGACGGGTCAAAGAGCGCTGCTCTTTTTCGGAATTCCGCAGCCTCACCATCTCCTGATAGCTGCCATGATCCACCGTTCCCAATTTTACTTCTCCCTCAAGATCGAGGTCTCCACCGGAGTCGATCAGCGAATATCCTTCGGGCACCGAGATCGTCCAACTGACATTCTCCAGCGGTTCGCCAATCTTGAAGGCCTTGAGCGAAAGATCGGCCAAAGACTCCAGCGCAAGCGAAGTGGCGTAGGTGAATTTCACGCTCGCCTTGTTCTCTCCAGCATCACCGGTGACATGGAAGCGGAAGGAATCGCCATCCCTCACGACAAGTGCGCTCTCATCATTCACGAAGACTCCGAAGAGGCGGCTGTTTCCGGGCAGGGTCAGAATCATGGAACCACGCTGGCGGGTCTCCAATTTCAACTCAGCCTGATTCATCAATTCCCCCTGCGGAGAGAGAACGGTGTGAAGCTTACCACTCAGAACCCTGATGCGCGCACCGGTCACGACGGCGTGTTGTTTCCAACTCACCGGCACCCCCGCACCTCCTTGCGTGCTCCGAAGGAAAGCGGCGGGGACGGCACTGCGATCCAATTGGGAAAGTGACTTAGGAAGTAAAACCCAATCAACCTGATTCCAGCCCGCCGTTTTTACCGGATCGAGCTTAAGGCGCACTCCGGGACGCAAGGCGAGGAAGGTCTCTTGCTGCCGCGCTGCCGTGATGACCGGAGTGTGAATGATTTTCATTTCTTCGCTCTGCTCATACTCGATGCGCACCGGGACCGCTCCGATGACGCGGCGCTTAAAGCGGATCTGCCACTGCGTTTCGCCAATGTTGATAATGTCTCGTACTTCGGCACCCGAAACCCTCACGGTTTGCGCATCCACTTCCGATAGCCCGGGCAAGGTCACCTCCAACTCCCGAATGGACGCGTGGTCGACTTGCAAACGGAGATCGACTCGGGACTTCGAGCGACCTTCGCGAAGTTCGACATCGTGCAAGATTCGCGCCACCAGGGAGGGATCAAGTTGGTCGATAGCCAAAGCTAGCTCCCACGATTTCTGAAGGAGACGGAAAGCAAGCGAGCCAGGCTGCGAACCACCCACGGAGCGGGGATCCAAAGCGGAAAGGTCTTTGCGCTGCGCGACACTTAATTGGATCCCGCGACCGGGAATAATCACGAGTTGTCCGGCTTGTCGGTCGGCCTCGATGAGACTCACCTTTGGGACCATCCAGGTTTTCACCGGAAGCGCAGGTGGTGCCCCCGTGAGCACGAGGGAAAACTTCTGTGTCCCCATCGTCTTGCCATTCAAGTTCATCGTAACAAAGCGTTGTCCCGCTTCTTCACCCTCGACCCAATGGTTCAAGGCCGCGCCGGTGAGTGATTCTACTTCAAAGCCCTTGGGCAATGGGAAACTGAGACGAAAAACGCCTGCCCGCGTGATCGCGGCAGTCAAGTCGGCCGCCAGAACAATGCGCTCCTCCCCGAAGGAAAGGCGCTGCTGGGAATCGACCCGCACCTCGGGTGAAACCGGTGCCACTTTTAAGCTCAAGGAAGCCGCCGCTTTGGCATAACGGTATACTTTTTGTAGCGAAGCGGTGGGCCGATTCTCGCGATCTCGCGGAAGCATTCCTCCCCCAAAATCAGCAACGTTCACGAGCGACATTCCCTTCGGGGTATCGCGATCCAACTGCGCTTCTTTTCCAAAGGCGAGCGCCAACATCCCCACCTCACCGGCGGCCCCTTTGACCCGCATGGGCGAGACGAAGACCTCGGCAGGAAGCTCGGCAAGAGCCCGCTGGGTTTCGACCTCGAGATAGAATGGCTTCGATTGAAACGGAGCCAACGCCACCGTAAGAACGCGGGTCGAAGGATCGAAGCGCCATGGCCCGATGAGCTTGCTCTTCACATCGCTCACCGTGAACCCTTCAGGCACCATGAGGACCAGTTGCTTCACCTGTCCCTGCGCGGGACGCACCTTGATGCGGTGACGCCCGTCCACCACTCCGGGACCAGGGACGAAGAGATCATCGACTTCGATATAGAAACGAGTCGCTTCCGCCGCAACGTCGCGGGCCTTGGGGCTCAAAACAACCTTGGTATTCCCCTGAGGAGCCAACCACAACTGCGCCGAACTCCCCTTCCCTCCCAGGACCTTTTTACGAACCGCTGAAGTGGAATCAATCGACCAGCCAGACGCTTCGTAATTCACGGTGAGACTTCGCACCGCCGCGAGACCGGTCAGAAGCGAAACTCCCTTGGCCACATCATCAGCGGAAGATTGATACGAGAAAGTCGCCTTCAAAGTCCCCTCAATCATCGGCACGACAAGGTAGTTTCCACCTTCCGTGATCACCTTTAAATTCTCACCCTCAAACTTCGTCAAAGTGGCAGGAGCCTGCAGCAGAAGGAATCGCTCTCCCGCCTTACCGGTGATTTGCAGTTCCACCGACGAGGTCAGTCGGCGATCCTTGATCTGCCAGGTCTCAGTGATGGCATCCGCGGCCTTCCATCCCAGCGCTTGCACCGGTTTCGCGTCGAGAGAGTTCATTCCAAAACAGGATAGCAAGCCCACCAACAAGAGAGGCGTGAGTCCACCGCGCGGATCAGGCTCGGATTCAAATTCCTCCTCATCGTCTGCGTCCAAGTCATCCTCTTCCTCACGCTGAAAGACCTCACGCCAAGTTCCAAGACAACGACGAATCCCCTGCCATAAGAGAAAAAGAATCGCGAGCCCAAGGATGAGGAAAAACCATCCAGCTCCACCCACTTGCGAGAGCAGTCCAAAGCAGATGCCTAAGGCTGCGAGGGTTCCTAGTAAAGCACGCTTCTCCCGCAAGTTCCACGCCAAGAAAAGCAATAGTGCTGAAACCACGAGCGCAAAAAGCCCAAGGTCGGAAAAGCCCACTTTGCCCGCCACGACGTGCGAAACAGTGAGACTCAAAACCGATTCAGGAGCCTTGATGGACGCGCTGTATTCCAGAACTTCCGGCAAATCGACACCTTGGTTCATTCCCTTCGCCGAGAGGTAGAAGGCCCCTACCGCCGCGAACAAAACCAATGCCGCACCCACCATGGAAACCCCAGCCTTAATACGCATGATCCAACTTCCAAAAACCCAAAGGGCAACCAGGAAAGTGAAAGTTAAAAGAGCTTCATTCTCGATCCAAGTAAACCCACTCTCTTGCGAAAATGGTGTCAGCAGACTCAGCACTCCGGCCGCAACCGGCTTGAGTTGATAGCCAGTATCGGGCGTCACTTTCCAACTCGTCATGAGCTGGGTCGTGTTCGCCACGGTGGGAGCAAGAAGTCTAATATTACCTTCACTTCCAGAGCTACTGGACCGCACTGTCACGCGCACGGGGAGATTTGGACCGACGGAATCCGGCAACGGAACCAGGCGCATTTCTCCGGCTTCCCGGATCGTCACCTGCTCGCCATTCACGGCAACGTCATCGATTTGCAAGCCCTCGGGAACTTGCAGCTCTAAAGCGCGCCCGCCCCGCGTGCGCACCTCAAAAGAGGAAACCGTTTTCACATCACCCTCGCGGGTAATGCTACTGGAAATCTCGGCATACTCCACCAAACGCGATGCCATTTCACTGCGATCAAACCAGGAAATCTCCCGTTCCAAAGTGAAAGGGCGACGTTGATAAGCCCAAGCCTTCAAACTTGGAGCATGGGTCATGAGTTGGTATTCTCCGGGCAATTCCAACGGATCGAGCTCTTGCAAATTTTCAGTCAAAGCCACATCCGAAAGCTCCACCTGACCGGGGCTCACCACTTGAATGTAGCCATAGTCGCTTTGCACGTCCTCAGGGGCCAACTCGCCGAACTTCAACGACGATTCCACCTTCTGTTCGTAGGTCACCAAAAGTTGATATGCTCCCATGACGGGCCGATGTAGAGGGACCACGAGGGTTCCCTCTACCCGACGGTAATCGCGGATATCACGACCGGCGACATCGAGGTGTTCGATCCCCGCAGGCAGGGTCAACTTCCACTCATTGACCGGCGCGCCGGTGACAAAAAAGTTCAGCAAGACCGAGACATAGGCCGTTCCCTCTTTCAACGAATAGAGATGAAAGGAATCGGCCTGCACATTTTGGCTTAGGGCCTCGACCTTCATTCCGGCACTCCATTTTTGAGCGCGGATGCGGAAGGCTTGTTGCAGATTGGGGCCACGTTTCAGGAGACGTGCGAGAGGCATTTCAGAAAGTCCCCCGACCGCTCCCGGACTGACACGGAAGCCCGGCGTCGCACTCACTCCGACTTCTCCGCCTACCGCGGTGCTCCCCGGATAGCTGAGAATCGGAAGTGCCCAATTCCCCGCTTTGGCCGCTTCATTCTTCTCAAGATGGACCTGCACGAGACGACGGCCCACCACTTCTTTACTAAAGATCACCTTCAAGCGGCGACGGTCTTTCTCGGGATCACTCACGACATAATCGGAGACATCGACACCAGCCACTGAGACCACGGAGTAATCCGCCGGTCCATAAAATTCCCATTCGCGAATTCCCGCTTCGCGAATCTCCAGCTCCAGGTCAGCACGCAGAACGCGATCGGTCTCCGTCAGTTCGTAAGCGAGAGTCTGCGAGACGTTGATCTCCGGCTTCACCCGGTCTGCCGCCAGTGTGAATGAACGCGTCCCCGCTGGATAACGGTAGTGGAAAACCTGGCGGATCGACTCAGGAAGCTCGGCGCTTTGCGGGTATTGATCAGGCGAAAGCTGAGTCAGCCCGGTGGGCTTGATGACCTCGATACGAACGGCACCGCGATTGTAAATCCGGAAGTATCCCGAGTGCCGCACCGCACCGATCGGAGTGAGCCTCAGCGGTTCGGTTTTAACAGGAAGAGCGGCGAGAGCCGATTGCGACCGGATGATAAAGGAGGCCTCTTTCGTAACCGGTCGGCTCAGTAAAATCTCCAGGACACGCTTATCTGTGACCTGCCAACTGAGAACATTTTCACCTTCGACCGCGAGAATTTCACCCGCTCCAGCAAGCTGGATATTAAGAGCCGGGAGAGTCCCCTGAAGAGTCTTGAGCGTGAGAGAAGTCATCTGGCGCAGCAATCCCGCCCCCACCGACATCTCCTCCATTGCTTCACTGGTATAGAAAAGTTTCCCGTCATTCGACTTCCGCTCCGGTTGCCAAGCGAATTGGCAAACCCCACTCGCAGGGAGGAAAGCGCGATGTCCATTATCCGCCGCCATCGGGCTAACCGGAGAATTGGAATCAAAAACCGCCGTCGCCGTGATGCCCTTCAATTCGATGGGCACGACCGCGCCGCTGGGGACGTAGAAATCAATCTTCTTCCACTCGCCCGCCGGTTGGACCGGAGTCACGAAAGCAAGGTCGATGGGATACACGCCCGGCTTGTTAAATTCGATTTGATACCCCCCTGATGCGAGCTTGAGCCGGTAATCCGGAGTTGCCACCGCCGTGACGGGTGCAGCACGGCCATGAAGAACAGTCAGCGAAACGGGCTCGGTGCTGGTGACGTGCGCCGTTCCAATGAGACGGAAAGTCGCGGACCCTTCATCCGATAAAATCTCGCCCACCAATCGGGTATCGCGAAGCTCGACCGGAAGTGGTTGCGCTGCCGAAAGGGAAACCGAAGCCGTAATCGAGGCCCGCCCAGCGGCAGTGAGGCGGTCAATTTCCTCTTCACTTTTCAAAGTAAGCACACCCTCGGCTGAAACGAGTTGATGATGAAGCCCCGCAGCATGGCCGATGGTGTAGGTCGCCGAAAAGCCGGACGAGGAACCGGGACCAAAAGTAGAGAGTTCATAGGCCCCCGGAAGCTTGAGACGAGCACGTTCGAAAACCACCGTTGCCTTGAGCCCTTTCGCCTTGGAGTCAAGCGGGATGAAATCGAGGAAGCTCGCCTCCCCTTCTTTCCGCAGCGACCAAGATTTCACCTGCGCGCTTTCGACTTTCAAAATGGGCGCATCGCCCAAAACCTCGACCGAAAGAACAGGAGCCTCGCCTTGGATGATGACAAAATTCATCTCCGCAGATTCGACCACTTTTTCTTGCGCAAAGTTCGCCGTCACGGTGAGACCAGCCGTATAAAAAAGCGGGGGCTTTTCCTTGGGTCCGGGTGCTTCGATGACAATGCGGTGATCGACCTTCTCCGACTTCACTTCCACCTTTTCAACTTCGACTGGTTTTTCGATCGGCGGAGGATCTTCGACGACGGGAAGAGAACCGGGTAGAATCCCTTCCTGAGCAGTCAGCCAGGAGCAAAAGAGAAGAGGAATAAGGCGATGGATTTTCATGAGATTTTAAAGGAGTGACGCTCTCCAGAGCGTCAAGTTTTGTGAAGGACACTCTGGAGAGAGTCCTTCCTTGGAGCTAGTCGCCCGCCTGCTGGAGCATCGTTTTAAGTTCGTGATAGCGAGGTTGCAGATCAAAGGCGTGCTTCAAAAGCTCGCCCTCTTGACGAAGTCGTTTCAAGTCCACCCGCTCGCCCACCGGGCTTCCCTTGAGCTTTTCCGCAAAGAGACCCGCGACACTAGCGAGGCGCAAGGTCGGCTCGGCTTCCGAAAAGAGTGCGGCGTCCGCCTCATAAGGAATGGCCCAGGTCCGCTCGACCATCGCCTTACTTGCCATATCAAAGAAGCGGACCGAAACCGTGCCAATGTCGCCGCGACCTTCCGGCATCGCCTCGAAGTGATAAAGCGCCACCCCGCTTTCCTCAGCAGCCATTTCAGCGGCATCGACCGCGTCGTTGCGGAAGTCTTCCTTCTTCAACTTGTGCTTCTCAAAGCCATAGAGCTTGAATTTCGAAACACGGTCGGGATTGAAAAGAATCTGCACCTTGACATTCTTGGCCGCCGGGCGAAGCGCCCCCGCGATCTGTTTGGCAAAGCCCTCATCGGCATCTTCAGGCCGATCGAGGAAGTAATACCGCCCGTCGCCCTGTTTCGCGAGCGAGCTCAGGATCTCATCATTGAGGCCATCGGCACCCACCCCGCAGGCATCGAAAGCGATCCCGAGCTTACGCATCGCCTCGACCTGGCGGGCGAGATTTCCCGGCAAGGCGTCGCCCAGATTGGCGGCTCCATCGGTGATGAGAATGATGCGATTTTGCGCGCCCTCGATAAATTGCTGACGGGCCAATTGCAGCCCCGAGGAAAGGGCCTCCTCAAGATTCGTCCCGCCTTCGGTCAGCGGATTCGCCACGATCTTGGCCAGCTTCCCGGCTTGATCCCCCTTCAGCCGCTCGGCCAAAAGGCGCGGCGTGCGGGCAAATCCGACCAAGGTCACTTCGTCATTGGCCGTGAGCTGTGCCGCGAGCAGGGCAAAGGCCCGCTTCACACTTTCGGCCCGATCCGCGCGCTCCATCGAGCCGCTTTGATCGAGAAGAATGGTGAGCCGAAGTGGGGTGGAAGCATTCCGTCCCAGCGAAGCGGTGCTCATCGCAATCCGCATCAAGTTACGCTGCTGCATGAAAGGATGAGCCCCTTGTTCAATCACACACGCCACCTTCTCCGACTGACTCGGCTTCGTGTCATCATAATCGAGCGCATTCACAAACTCCTCCGGACGAACCTTCGAAGCATCCGGCCAATTCCCCGCCGCCAAAGCCGCCTTCGCAAGTTTGAAGGAAACATCACTGACATTGAGCGAGAAGGTCGAGTCGGACTTCTCAGCGGTGGATGTCTCGAAATTTTCGCTCTCTCGTTTCAGGGCAAGGGCTTCTCTTTCAGCCTGTTCTTCTTTGGCTTTTTGGCGCTTCACTGCAGTCGTGGAGGCCGAAACAATTCCATCAATCAGCTCAAGATTCGTTGGAGTATTGCGAATAATGAGAGTGTTTGTTTCAGAGATGAAACTAGCACTGGCGTTCGGACCGAAGGTCACGCCATTCGCTTTAAGGCGCGTGGTAATATCTTGACGCGCTTTAATTCCGCCTGCGCCGTCGTCATTTCTGGGAGCGAAGGGGTCAGCATCAACATTGGCATCGCCTCCGATTTCGGCTGCAGAGGTGATAAAGGTTCCAAAGTTGGCAGGCACCTCCCAACGTCGCTGGACGATATCAGAATCCTCCCCATCCCCAAGCCGAAGCATTGTCACGGCTCCGTCAGCATCGATTTTATATCTCATTCCTGCGGCATCGGCAAGATACTGGAGAGCCACACCTGCTGGGACGTTTTTGAGATTTAACTTTTTGATGATTGTAGCATTAGGATCAGCCGCAGCACCAAAACCATCGACCTCCTCAGACTCATCAACCTCAACTAGAGGTTTCCTCACCGAAAACTCGACGCCTCTGTGCATTGAATCGAGAGTCGTCGAGTCAAGTTCCACGGTCCTTAGCTGGATGAATTCCAGAGCTTCTTCCAAGGTCGTATTCTCCAGATTTAATTCCGGCAGGATAATCTGATTCAGCTTCGCCATGGTGGCTCTCCGTCCGAGATCATCGCCGTCATCGACAGTAAATGGATCGCTTTCATTGCCCTTCTTTTCGGCAAATACTTCATCTCCATCAGTCTTCGCCGAAGACGCCAATTCCCAAGCCCGGTCGACCTCCATCAGCATCTCCGCCCTCGTCGAATCATAAGCCGCGCGGTAGTAGTCGCTCTTGACTGCCGAGGCTCTCTCCATCCAACGCCGCGCCGCCTTGTTATATGGATCGATACGAATGACTTTTTTGAACTCTTCCTCGGCCTTATCGTAGAGACCAAGATCGTAGAGCTCCTCTCCTTTATAGAGATTCCGGCGGACCTTATCGACATTCTTGGTATGCTCGTAGGTCAGCGAAGGACTGTTGCGGATGGGGTCATCCAGATACTCCAGCCCCTCAATCGCGGCGGCATTCCCGGGATCGCTCTTCTCAACTTCTGTCAGCAACTGGCGAGCTTCTTCATACTTTCCAGTGCGGTGATACCGCTGTGTCAAGGCTACGGAACCATCGGCGAGATGGTCAGTGATCACCTTTTTACGATCTGCGGTGGCCGTTCCGGCGGGAAGCAGCGCAGCCGCTTCTTGATACTTCTCAACGGCACCTTCATAATTCCCCTTCGCGTAAGCCTCGCGTCCTTCCATCAAGGCCTCGTCTGCATCAGCGACGGTAAGCTTTCGTCTTATCATCTCTTTCGAAGCCAGGCTTTCGCCATCGACCGCTTCCTGCTCACCAAAGCGCTGATCTCCATCGTCGAATCCAAGATTCGCCCCGGCAGTCCAAGTAAGAGGCAAATTCTTATTCTCATCCGTCCCACCAGACCTATTCCCTGCCGTAACAATATTACCAACGGTTTCACCAGCAGTTGGTATCCCGGGAATCGCGACTCTTGATACAGTCCCAGTAAAATCCTGATTGCTTCTTTCCCCGCCATCCAACCAATCGAACCCCAGTTCCTCTATGTTTTTTTGGAGAGTCTCTACCTGCTTAGTGGTGACTCTCACTTGTTTCGGCGATTCCGGGATCTCCCGTCGACTCACCCGATCTTTCCCCCCCTCATTTCCGCTTACGAACAGTTCCCTCAGCTTCATCAAGCGATTCGCTCCTCGTCCATTCTCGGCAACCACGTCTTCGTTGCCAAATTCACCCACAACCTTTTTACCATCAACGCTCGTATCAAGTAACTCAAAATCCCAAGGTGCTGACCCTTCCGGCAGCCCCCCCCCTATTGCGTTACCAAGGGCGATGGAACCAGGACGAATCTTAGACTCAAGAGTCTCCAAATCACCTCCAGCAACCCTTCCCGACTCCCCCTTTTCGACTGAAAACCCAGTAATGGTCGCTTCATCAGGAGTCTCCCCGAACAACTTTCCGGTGACCGGAAGCTTAGCAAGGTTTGGGAGCTTTCCGTTAACACTTCCTCTGTTTGAGGTAGAACGCGTGCTGGTCTGAGCGATTGCTCCATCAGACTCCCCCTTGGCTCTGTCACCCGAAATGAATTTATCCCAAGTTTCGGGTGATTGCCCCCCCTTATTAAACCAAAGTCGGTCCCCGCCGTCTTCACTACTCGTTTTCCAATCAAAAACCAGCACGCCACCACTAGCAAACCCAAATAAGGAAGCACTGGCAGGCTCCATCTCCGCATCAATCGCGGCCAAGGCAGTCGCGGCGCTTTGAGTCGGGGCAGCAGGCTTCGACTCCGACGCAGAATTTGAATCAAGCCCCACCCCGGCCCTTACGCGCGCCAGCTTCATTGCGCGGAGCATTTCTTGAGACTCCTCATAGGTTTCTTTGGCTTGAGTATAGGAATGCTGCTTGAGAGAAAGGTCTACCGTGTCACTCTGGCGATCACTGACCATCTCCTCCATCCGCTCGACCTGCCGATTTACTAACTCCAGCTTCGTCCCCAAAACCGATTTCAACGAGTCAGCCTCTTTCTCTGCATAACCCAGCGCACCCTTCGCTTTTTCCTCAACGGCCTTTACCGCGGGGTCGTTTTCTCCAAATCCCCTAGCGATCATCGACCGCCGTTCCTCGACGGCCTCGCGGTGCTTGGTATTGTAGTGGGTTACCTGATTTTCCGGCAGATCCAATCCTGCGGCATACTCAACCAACTCTTGATCCTTTTTGCCAACGAGTTCCTTAATTTGGATCTCTATCTCATCTCGCTGGATATTAAAATCCTCCAGCTTATGCCGAGCACTCCGAAACATGTCCTGCTCAGTCGCGCCCGGCGGATTACTTTCATTCCCATCAAAAAACGGAATGCCATACTGCTGAATGAGCACCGTAAGATCCTTGCGGTTATCCTGCACCAGATCACTCTGTGCGATGAGTTCTTCGTCAAGTCTCGCGAGCGCTTTTTCGCGTTGAGCATAAGTCATTGCTACCGGAGCTTCGGAGTATTTGGCACTCTCCGCGATACTGCTGTTTCGGATCGTCCCCATATTGTAGACCGCTCCCGAAATAATAAGAGCGAGCCCCAAACAAGCCGCACACGCATAGCTTAAGTGACGCCTCGCCTGGCTCTCTCGCCTCCGACCTTTCTTCCCCGTGACCTTCATCTTCGCAGTTTCCCGATACCGCGAAAGAATGCCCTCTCTCTTCTCGCCCGATAGCTTCCAATCCTCCGCATCGGCCTCCCGGTGCGCCTCACTCACCACTCCGTGAACCGCTTCGATACGGTCCTTGAAGGCCGCCAATTCCGGCCGCTCATCCATGAGGGCGGCCAAGCTACCCGCTTCAAAAACCGAGGATTCCCCAAGGATAAGGGCTACGATGCGAGCTTCCAGCTCGGGTTCGATGTAGGATTGTAAATCGTCGTTCATAACTTCCGGGGGCTTAGAAATGGCTGATCCCCGACTTGCGCAGACGCTCGCCAAGGTCTTTTAAAAGGTGGTGGAGTCGATAACCGACATTCCCGACGCTCATGTCGAGGCGGTCCGCGATCTCCTGATACTTAAGGTCTTGAAAATACTTCATCCGAACCATCGACTGATCCCGCTCCTCCATTTCGGAAACGAGCATCTGAATCATCCCGACCGCCTCCATCTTCTCCAGTTCGCCATCGGGACGCTCGTGGGAGGATTCACGATCGCCCGCAGTGTCATCGAGGGTTTCACGTTTTGATTTACGAAGAAGATTGAAGGAAAAATTTCGCACACAGCGGAAGAGCCAGGCGCGGGGGATTTCGACCTCCAGCCAGTGCTCGTGAAGCTTTAAAAAAGCATCCTGCACCACTTCCTCGGCCAGTTCTCTCCGCCCCAATAATCCAAAGGCGTAGCGGAGCAGTGGACTTTCCTCATCGGAAAACACCTCCTCCAACGAACGTCCTTCGACGGTCGCTTTTCTTTTACCAGGCAAACGCATGATGGAAGGCTGCGAAGCCTGCTGTGATCTTCCTTGGGACACGATAGAGCATTCTTTTCAAGGGAGGAGACATCTCAAGAAGCGAATTATTGGAAAAAAAGGAAACTTTCTTCCAAGGAAGGGCTCTCTCCAAAGTGCCCACCCCTCCGGATGACGCTCAGGAGAGCGTCACCCCTTCCCAAAAAGAAGTCGCAAGCTATTCAGGACGACGAGGACGGTGCTCCCCTCATGCGCAAAAACCCCGAGCGTAAGGGGTAAATTCCCGCCGAGAGCGAGGAAAAGCATCAGGATCACCGTGCCCAAGCTGATGACGAGATTCTGGCGAATGATCCGTCTTGCCTTCCGACTCAAGCGGATCGCATCGAGAAAGCCCTCAATCCGATCATTCATCAAAACCACCTCACTCTGTTCAAGAGCGGCATCACTCCCCCGCCCGCCCATCGCGACCGAGACAAAAGCTGTCGCGAGACTGGGGGCATCGTTCACGCCATCACCAACCATCGCCACCTTCCGGCCCTCATCTCGGAGCCTTTGAATGATGGCCACTTTGTCCTCGGGGAAGAGCCCGGCGTAGACATCTTGTTCATCCAGCGAAAGCTGCTGCGCGACATCGAGCGCCGCTTCCGGACGATCTCCGGTGAGCATGAGCGAACGAATATTCGACTTCTTCAAGGTCTCCAAAACCGCAGCGGATGATTCCCGCACCTCGTCCTTCAGGATAAATCTCCCCGCCGCATCCGGCGCGATGATCCAGACCTCGGAATATCCCAGCCCGAGCGCTTCCGCACCGGAGACTAATTCCTTAAGCGGTCCATCTTTCAAAAGATCACGCCTCCCCAAAAACACCTCACCCTCCGGAATGACGCCACGCAACCCCATCCCCGTGAGTGATTGAAAATTAGTAACCTCGACACGCGGAACACCGTGCTCATCTCCATGAGCCAAAATCGCCCTCGCAATCGGATGAGTCGAATTCGCCTCCAAACTACAGGCAATCCCCAACAAGCGATCCTGATTCCCAGGCGGAAAACTTTCCATCTCCCGCACCCATAGATTCCCGGTCGTAAGAGTCCCCGTCTTATCAAGCGCCACCGTATCCACCTGGGCCAGCTTCTCAACCGCCGCACCACCCCGAAAGAGAACACCGTGCTTCGCGCCCCACGCAATCGCGGCGAGAATTGCGGAAGGGATGGAAAGGACGAGCGCACAAGGACTCACCACAACCAACAAGGTCATTGATCGATAAAGCGCGGAAAAGCTCTCAGGCGTCGACTCAAACGGCGCGATCCCAAAGCCCAACCACCAGACTAAAAACATCGCCATGGTAAGAATCAAAACACCCCAAGTGTAACCGGTTCCAAATTTATCAGTGAAGCTTTGCGACGGCGCCTTACTCTCCTGCGCGCTCTGGATCATGCGGATGATCTTCTGCATCGAGCTTTCCGAAGCCGGCTTCAGAACACGCACTTTGAGCACTCCCCACAGATTAAGCGTTCCACTAAAGACCTCATCGCCTGCTACTTTTTGAACGGGATTTGCCTCACCCGTCAAAGTCGATTCATCGGCTGCTGACTCACCGTTCTCAATACTGGCATCCAGCGGAAAGACATCGCCCGGCCTCACCAGGATCAACTGCCCCGGCTCGATCCGCGAAACCGAAACCCGCCGCTCCCGCCCATCATCTTCGATCAAAGTCGCCTCCTTGGGCGCAGACGCGAAGAGAGAATCAATCTCGCGGCGCGTCCGATAAAGCGCAAAATGCTCCATCGCGCCCGAGATTGAAAAGAGGAACAACAAAAGCGCCCCCTCCCCCCAAGCCCCCACTGTCGAAGCCCCCACCGCAACTGCGAGCATGAGGAAATGGATATCGAGCTTCCCCTTCTTTAAAAGGGCCCACGTATCTTGCGCGGCATCCCAACCACCCGCTACCATCGCAACGATATAGAAAATAATAGGCACGAACCCGGGAACATGCCCCTGCTTGGAAAGGACAAATCCGATGAGCCCGGCGAGTCCGCAGACCGCCGCAAAGATCGCCATTTCCTGCCACTCCTCCGCATCGTCCTCTTCCTCATTTGGCCAAGGAACTTCCCGCCAACTCCAAAACTTAGGAGCAGTCGGGCAGGTCTTTTTTTCAAATCGCGTCCCATCTTTCGACTCCTTCGTCTGGATCAAGCGATCCGATCCTAGCGACAACTCACGCAACTTCCCAAACTCCTCCTCCACCGACTTCAAAACAGCAACAATCCGTTCCTTCAAGTCTTCCTCATCAATCGGCCCAATCGTAGCCACCTTGACCCGGTGGTCTTCATGAGAGATTTCCAAGGCCTCAATCTGAGGGTCGTCCATCATGAAGCGGCGAAGCTTATCAGCCCCGCTTGTCGTCTCATCAGATTCCTTTTTCACGGTGTAATTATGCCTTATATTTCCCCGCCGTCCAACGCTGAACCCGTGTTTCCAGGCTCGCGCAGAGAGCAGGAAGAAGCTGGAGCCCAACCCAAAAGATCTATGTCAAGTCCTACGCCGCGATACCCTTGATGAACGTCGTCACGTGATCCACGATCCTTTCCAGCACTCGCTTCCTTGTCGGACCTCGTTCGGCGATCTTCATCGGGCGTTGAATGAGTGCGACAATATCTGGGTCGGGTACTGGTTGCTCGCCGGTGTAGATGTAACGTTCGATGACCTTCTTGAGTTTGTTGGCGTCGAGTTGGTTCGGGGTGGATGAGCATGGGGCGACTAAGCTTTTGTATAGGCTTGCTGTTCGTGATCCGGAGTATCTTGGAAGGCTCGCCGAACACCTTGCTCCTTACAAAGTTTGGAAAGATAATCCTGCCTCAGAGTCCTCTCGCCACGATTCATAATTTTGGCGAAACTCTTGATGGTAATGTAGTGATCTGAACAAAACTGGATGATCACATCCTCAATTTCCGGGCGATCCATCCGCTTCTTTGCTCGCGGCTCTTTTGCCAATTCCTGGAGTTTTTCTAGAAAATCGGGAGTAAGGGCCTCAAGTGAATCGACAAAGGGACGATTGAATTTGGGGGAAAGTAGCCGGCCATCTTCATCCCGGGTTGAACCACTATCCTGAACAAAAATGGTAGAGCGCTCGGCACTAATTGTAGAGCGGCCCTCATATAGACCTCGAGCCCTTAGTTGTAGAGCTGACCGGTCCGAAAACATCTTCCGGGGAGGTCGGATTGACCTCAGTCAATCTGTAGACTGCACCTCGGCCACTTCCTGTCAAGGTCAGGAAATCCAGATCTACCAACATCCGAAGGACCTTGCTCACATCCGAGGGGCGCTCTCCGCTAAGCTCACAGAGCCTCGCGTAAGTCAGACGCCCCTCGGAAAGCGTAATGACCAGGGCTGGTAAAACTTTCACCACCACTAATCTCCAAAATTTCAAAGTAACCGGGATCGAAAAGATCTAGCATGTGAAGCTCAAGAATCGTGCGATTATTCGGCTCCACTTCCTCCCGGATCAGGGGCGTCCGCCATTGATTACCGGCCCAGCCACTCATTATTTTTTGAATCCCGGTTCCGGCTTGTTCACCAATGTTCGCGTAGCGGAACATTTCATGAAGCGTCCGGTTCCGGCAGTCGGACTCATAACCTTGCAGCGCCGTCTCGACGGGAATTCGCATCAATCCCGGATTGAGGAAACCAAACATGTCGGGCCGTCTCACGATATAGATTTTGGCCCCCTCTCTCGAGCCACTTTTAACGATCTCTGGGCCGCCGCCTCTTCTCGAAAGCGGGGCGCTATGGCGGCACCTATGCGCATAAGGACATCGCCTTTGAGTTCGGCTCCGCGATCAGCCCTGAGTTCAAGCTCTACTTACTCAAAGAATTCCAACGCCTCAAACTCGAAGAAAATGATCGTTTAAAGCTGAATTGGAATCTCCAGAGAACCCTCGCAAAGGTAAACTACACCATTCACACAGACGCGATCAAAGAGCAGCTCATCCCCGCACTGCTATCCTCGAAGGAGACATCTCTCGTCTATGCCTCTGAGGCAGACCTCCTCAACATGGCCTTGTTTGGCATCACTGCGAAACAAGGGAGAACGGCTAACCCCGATCTCAAAGGCAACATCAGAGATCATGCGACCATGGAGCAACTCGTCGGCCTTTCGAATCCGGAAAGCATCAATGCTGTTTCCATTCGCCAAAGCATCTCATCCACAGAGCGACTCACTCAGCTCAACCAAATCGCAATCACTCAGATGACCTCGCTGATCGATCATCAAAGCATTCAGAAGCTAAGCGCCCAAAATAATCTAGAACAGGGAGGAGGAACAAATACGTAATTCACCATTCAAACTTCACTCTTCACCATTCTTTCCCTCTTATGAGGATCACCAAATCTGCGGGGAAACGATCAAGTAAACGCCGATGCCACCCACGAAAAGAAAACCGCTCGCAAGGCCGCCAAGAAGGCCGCCAAGCCCACCAAATCCTTCGAGGAATCCCTCTGGGACACCGCCACCAAGCTGCGGGGCAGCGTCGAGTCCTCGGACTGGAGCGGAGCGACAGAACCGGAGCGGAGCGGAGATAGCCGGAGGCAAACAACCCGTCAGGGTCGCCCGGAGGGTGAACGCGGGGGCGCTCATCAATTCTACACCATGCAGAATGTCTTCTACCTGCCGGAGACCTCCCGCTGGTCCTACATCCAGCAGCATGCCAAGCAGGGCGGGGGAAAGGTGGAAGTGAGAATGCAGAAGGAAGAGGGAAATGATGAAGGAAGAAAACGATCTCAAGGAGCGCACCAAAAAGTTTTCGCTGCGCATTATCCGACTATTCGGAAGTCTCCCGAAATCCACAGTAGCCCGGGTATTGGCCAAACAACTGCTCCGCTCGGCAACGTCCGTCGGAGCGAACTATCGGGAAGCACATCGCGGCCGGAGCAAAGCCGAGTTTATTGCGAAATGCGGCGATTCGCTTCGGGAATTGGAAGAGCCGAACGGAGTGAGACAGACTGGCTGAACAGCCAGCCCGCAGGGGACGCGTGGGGGCGCGGATCAATCCGCCTATTGGCTCGAACTCCTCATCGAGGGAGAAATCGTCCCAGCGGCCAAGCTCCAACCGCTCCGTGCCGAGTGCGACGAACTCACCGCCATCTTCGTCACGATCATCAAACGAGCACGGGAGAACGGCTGAAGTCAGAAGGCCGAATGAGAAAGGACGAAACTCTTCCACTTCGTCATTCATCATTCTCCCTTCCCACTTTCCCCACCCCACCCCACCCACCGGCAATGCCAACTACGCCTGGATCCTCCACATGGTCTCCAAACTCTCTGACTGGAGCGGAGCGACAGAGACAACCCATCAGGGTTGCCCGAAGGGTGAGTGCGGGAGCGCTCATCAACATGACGTGGCCGGCTTCGTCCTCGCCAACGGCTCCATCTCGACCAACACCAAGGGCGAAGGCGCGATCCGCCAAAAGAGGGTCGAGAACGACCTCGTCGCTGTCGACTCTCCAGTGCCAACCAGGCTCGCCGCATAAAGAAAAAAAGCCATTGCAAACGGGACATTCGACATAGCGCAGACCAAACTCCCTCTCGAGAGGCAAACTGCACCAACAGTGGAGCCTTCCCGTCCTCACTTTTCCCAATTTACACGAATTTCTGAATCGCCCAGAAATGACCAGCACCCAACAATTTGACGAACTGAAACGCAGCATCTGGAAGATTGCCAACGAAGTGCGTGGCACGGTGGATGGATGGGATTTCAAACAATATGTGCTTGGCGCGCTCTTCTACCGCTTCATCAGTGAGAACTTTGCTCGCTACATCGAGGGCGGAGACGAGAGCATCGACTACGCCGAGCTTGGGGATGATGTCATCACCGACGAAATCAAAGACGATGCCATCAAGAGCAAGGGTTATTTCATCTACCCCAGCCAGCTCTTTGAAAACGTCGTCGCCAAGGCGAATGACAACGAAGATCTCAATACCGATCTCAATACCGATCTCAATACCGATCTCAAGGCGATCTCAAGGCGATCTTCACCGCTATTGACAGCTCTGCCATGGGTTACGCCTCTGAGGAGGACATCAAAGGGCTGTTTGATGACTTCGACACCACGAGCAACCGCTTGGGTAGGACGGTCAAAGACAAGAACAGTCGGCTCTGTGCTGTGCTGAAGGGCGTAAATGATCTCGATTTTGGAGATTTTGAGGACAACGAGATCGACCTCTTCGGGGATGCCTACGAATACCTGATCGGCAACTACGCAGCCAACGCGGGGAAGTCGGGCGGTGAGTTCTTCACCCCCCAGCATGTTTCCAAACTCATTGCCCAGATCGCCATCCACGGTCAGAAGAGCGTGAACAAGGTTTACGACCCCGCCGCAGGTTCCGGCTCCCTTCTCCTACAGGCGAAGAAGCACATGGATGACCACTTGATCGAGGACGGTTTCTTTGGTCAGGAGATCAACCACACGACCTTCAACCTCGCACGGATGAACATGTTCCTGCACAATGTGAACTACGATAAGTTCAACATGCAGTTGGGTAACACCCTGACCGAGCCCCACTTCCGCGAGGACAAGCCCTTTGATGCCATCGTCTCGAATCCACCCTACTCAGTGAAATGGATCGGCAGCGATGATCCCACCCTCATCAATGACGAGCGCTTCGCTCCCGCCAGTGTGCTGGCTCCCAAGTCCAAGGCAGACTTCGGCTTCGTCATGCACTGCCTCAATTATCTCTCCAGCAAGGGGCGGGCGGCCATCGTCTGCTTTCCGGGGATTTTCTACCGGGGTGGGGCCGAGCAAAAAATCCGCCAATACCTCGTCGAGAACAACTTTGTGGAGACCGTCATTTCACTGGCTCCGAACCTCTTCTACGGCACCACGATTGCCGTGAACATCCTCGTGCTCTCCAAGCACAAGACCGATACCAAAGTTCAGTTCATCGATGCCTCGGGTGAGGATTTCTTCAAGAAAGGCACCAACAACAACCTGATGACCGATGCCCACGTCGCAGAGATCATGAAGCTCTTCGACCGCAAGGAGGATGTGGCGCATGTCGCCTTGTCCGTGCGCATGGACAAGATCGCCGAGAGCGACTTCAACCTCTCCGTTAGTTCCTATGTGGAGGCCAAGGACACCCGTGAGGTGATCAACATCACCGAGCTGAATCAGGAACTCAAAACCACGGTGAGCAAGATCGATGGGCTTCGTAAGGACATCGACACCATCGTCGCGGAAATCGAAGGGGGTGAGGCATGAGTGATGTCATCCTCTACACCACCGACGACGGGCAGACAAAGATCGACCTTAAGCTGGAAGATGGCACTGGTTGGCTGAGCCAACTTCAAATTGCCGAACTCTTCAACGCAACGAAGCAGAATATCTCTCTGCACCTGAAGAACATTTACGAGGACGAAGAACTCATCCCCGAGGCAACTGTCAAGGAATCCTTGACAGTTCAAAAAGAGGGAAACCGAGAGGTGGAACGCACACTCACGCTCTACAATCTGGATGTCATTCTAGCCGTCGGTTACCGGGTGCGCTCACCTCGTGGGGTCGAGTTCCGGCGTTATGCCTCCACTATTCTCAAGGAATATCTCGAAAAAGGCTTTGCCCTGAATGATGACCGCCTGAAGAACCTCGGTGGGGGTAATTACTGGAAAGAACTGCTCGATCGCATCCGCGACATCCGATCAAGCGAAAAGGTGATGTATCGGCAAGTGCTGGATCTCTACGCCACCGCTACCGACTATCAGCCAAAAAGCGAAGAGAGCCTGCAATTCTTCAAAATCGTTCAAAACAAGCTGCACTACGCCGCCCATGGCCACACCGCCTGCGAGGTGATCTATCTGCGCGTGGGCAGCGACCAAGCCTTTGCTGGGTTGAGCAATTTCAAGGGCAGCCAGCCCACCCAAGCCGAAGCCATGATTGCCAAAAACTACCTCAGCGTCCGCGTGCTCAACAATCTGGTCTCTGCTTACTTCGATTTAGCGGAAATCAACGCCATTGAAGAACGGGAAATGCATATGGCAGATTACGTACGGGAACTCGATTCTATCCTTGGTTCCATCGGTCGCAAGCTGCTCGACAACGCCGGAAACATCTCCAGCGCCCAAGCGAAGGAAGAAGCCAGACGTGAACTCCAAAAATACAAAGCTCTCAATCTGGACGCCGTCGAAAAAGACTACCTCAAAACTATCTCATCGCTGGAACAGCAGGCAAAGAAAGAGAGCAGAAAGAAAGGTGGGCAGTCATGAGCAAGGTCGAGCAAAAGGAACCACAGATGGACACGGATGTGATTTTCTGGAAAAGCTACTCGATGGAGCGGAGGTGGAGTGGTTGCCGTTAGGAGAACCCGGTGAATTAGTCCGTGGAAATGGTTTACCAAAAGCAGATTTTACTGAATCAGGAGTTCCGGCAATCCACTACGGTCAGATTTATACATATTACAGCTTATCAACAACCGAAACTATTTCGTTTGTTTCCCCGATTATAGCTGAAAAATTAAAGAAAGTTAATACGGGAGATGTAGTTATAACCAATACAAGTGAAAACCTTGAAGATGTGGGGAAAGCATTGGCACCCAACGAGGGGGTGAGAACGCTTTGCGGGAGGAGGCAGGGTTCTAGCGGTGGGGTGAAGGGGATGGCGTCGGGGTCGTTCTTGAGGACATGGGTCTGACGCTCGATGAGTTCGCGGGTAAAGGTGGCGGGGGTTGCGTAGAGCCGGACGCTGACGGTGGTGTCGA